>NZ_JBHXQZ010000100.1:0-28691 GCF_042717095.1 Streptomyces sp. NPDC058632
GGCCGGCCGGGAACCGGCCGGGGCGCGCGCCGGTGTGTTCCCTGCCGGTCAGCGCCGGAACGTCGGGACCGGGCGGCCCGGGCGACGGCGGCGCACGGTCCCGCGGTGGCCGCGGCCCCGGCCGCGGGGCGCTCCCTCGCGTCCGTCCAGCTGGATCCAGATCCGTACCTCGGTCCCGCCGAGCACCGACGAGCCGATGCGGACGTCCCCGCCGGTGGCCTCCGCGAGGCGGCGCACGATGTCCAGACCGAGTCCGGTGGAGCCGTCGCTGCCGGAGCCCCGGCCGCGGGCCATCGCCGCCTCGGGGTCGGGTATGCCGGGGCCCGCGTCGGAGACGAGCACGATCACCGCGTCCTCGCCGTTGTGCACGTCGACCGCGAAGGCGGTGCCTTCGGCGGTGTGCCGGAACACGTTGCCGAGCAGGGCGTCGAGGGCGGCGGCCAGCTCGGCGCGGGCCACGGGGATGCGTACGGGGGTGTCGGCGCCGGCCACCCGCCACTTGCGGCCCTCGTCCTCGGCGAGCGCCGACCAGAACACCATCCGCTCGCGGACGACTTCGGCGGCGTCGCAGCCGGCGCCGGGGCCGGCGGCGGCCGTCCGCGGTTTGGCGTCCCGCGCGGTGCGGATGATGGTGTCGACCTCGCGTTCCAGCTGTTCCACCGCCGCGCGGGTCTGGTCGGCGGCCGGCCCCTCTCCCAGGGAGGCGGCGTTGAGCCGCAGCACGGTCAACGGGGTACGCAGCCGGTGGGACAGGTCGGCGGCCAGTTCCCGCTCGTTGGCGAGGAGTTGCACGACCTGGTCGGCCATGGAGTTGAACGCCACCGCCGCCAGCCGCAGTTCGGTGGGCCCCTTCTCGGGCACCCGCGCGCCCAGCTTGCCCTCCCCCAGTTCGTGCGCGCCCTCGACCAGGCGCTGCGCGGGCCGCACCATCCGTACGCCCAGCCGGTCGGCGACCGCGACCGAGCCGAGGATCAGGGCGGCGCCGACCGCCGCGAGGACCGCCCAGGCCGTACCCACCCCGTTGGTGACCTCGGCCTCGGGGACGTACACCTCGACCACGGCGATCTCGCCGCTGCTGAGCGCGACCGGCTGGAGCAGCGCGGAGCCGCCGGACACCTGGGAGGTGGAGACGCGCCCCAGGTTCCGTACCGCCTCGATGTCCTCGGCGGCGGCGCGCCGGCGGCCGATGTCGAGGGGCTTGTCGCCGTCCGCGGCGGGGATGTGCACGGCCATCCCCGCGTCGGCCCCGCCGGAGCCCGCGGCGGCGACGACGCGTTCGAGCTGGTCGCGGTCGGTGGTGATGGACAGCGCGGGGGCGACCGCGGCGGCTTCCCGTTCGGCGTTGGAGAAGGCCCGGTCGCGGGCCATCTCGCGGATGACCAGGCCGAGCGGCACCGCGAAGGCGACCACGACCATCGCGGTCACCGCCACGGACACCTTCACCAGGGCCCACCTCATCGCGGCTGCTCCGCTCCGGGGACCCGGTCGGCGGGCGGCTCCAGTTTCACGCCGACGCCCCGCAGGGTGTGCAGATAGCGCGGCCGGGCGGCCGTCTCCCCCAGTTTCCGGCGCAGCCAGGACAGATGGACGTCGATGGTCTGGTCGTCGCCGTACGACTGCTGCCACACCTCGGCGAGGAGTTCCTTGCGGGCGACGACGACTCCGGGCCGCCCGGCGAGGAAGGCGAGGAGGTCGAACTCGCGCCGGGTCAGGTCGAGCCGTACGCCGTCGAGTTCGGCCTGGCGGCGCAGCGGGTCGACGGTCAGTCCGCCGACCCGGATCACCGGGGAGGGCGCGGCCTCCCCCGCGAGGGAACGCGCCCGGCGCAGGACGGCCGCCATGCGTGCCGAGAGGTGTTCCACCGAGAAGGGCTTGGTCAGGTAGTCGTCCGCGCCGGCGTTCAACAGCCGTACGATCTCCGCCTCGTCGTCCCGCGCGGTGGCGATGATCACCGGTACGTCCGTGATGCCGCGCAGCATCTTCAGCGCCTCGGAACCGTCGAGGTCGGGCAGTCCGAGGTCCAGGATGACGACGTCGAACCGGAAGTGGGCGACCTCGCGCAGCGCCTCCAGCGCCGTCCCCACGCTGCGCACGGTGTGCGCGGCGTCGGTCAACTGCCGGATGAGCGCCGAGCGTACGAACTGGTCGTCCTCGACCACGAGAACACTTGCCATGGGCGGCACCGTACGCCATGCCGGGCGGGCCGGTGCCGGCCTGTGGACGACTCCGGATCCCGGAGGGAGGGCGACACTCCTGGGGCGGGTGAGGCAGTATGGCCGGCGATGCGCAGAGGACTCGTACACCTGCTGGCCTGGCTGCTCGCCACGGGCGCGGCGGTCACGTTGTCGTGGTGGGGTGTGCACACCGTGATGGAGGGCACCGCCTACGACCCTCCGCGCGCGCTGCCCGTGACGGCCGGGGACGCGACGACGCGGGAGTCGAAGCCGGTGTCGTCCTCGACCCGGCGCCCGTCCGGCGAGGAGGCGTCGGGGAACGCCGAGGACGACAAGGACGCCGAGGACGCCGGGGGCTCGAAGGACAAGGGCGACGGCGAGGGCGCGAAGGACGCCGACGCGCAGGCCCCCGAGTCGTCGCAGGAACCCGGCGGGACGTCCGCCGCACCCGGCACCGACCCGGAACCGGCCGATCCCGCACCGGCCGGCGGCGACCCCGCCCCGGCCGCCTCCGGCGAGGTCAAGGCCTACGACACCGCCGGCGGCCGGGCGGTCTTCGACCTCGGCGGGACGTCCGCGTCACTGGTGTCGGCGACGCCCGGGGCGGGCTGGTCGATGCAGGTGTGGAAGACGGAGTCGTGGATCCGGGTGGAGTTCACCGCGGGCACGGACCGGGTGTCGGTCTTCTGCACCTGGCACGACGGCCCGCCGCGCGTGGAGATCGGCACCTACTGATCGGCGCCCGCCGAGCCACGCCTGCCGAGCCACGCCTGCCGATCCGCACCTGCCGAGCTCAGCGGAACACCGACGCCGGTGGCGCCGGTGAGGCGACCGCCGCCAGGTCGGTGACCGGGGTGGCGCCGCCGGTGAAGTCCCCGAGTTCCGGGCCGTGCTGGACGCGGCCGGGGTGCGGATCGCAGGCGGCGCGGCGGGTCAGTTCGGCGACCGGGAGGGGCGCGTCGGAGGCGACCAGCACGGCGTTGCCGAAGCGCTTGCCGCGCAGGACCGCCGGGTCGGCGATCAGCGCGAGTTCGGCGAACCGGGCGGCGGCGGTGGCGATCTGGCCGCGCAGATGGGCCAGCGGCGGCCCGTCGGCGAGGTTGGCGGCGTAGACCCCGCCGGGGGCGAGGACCCTGCGGACGTCGTCCAGGAACTCGGTCGAGGTCAGGTGGGCGGGGGTACGGGCGCCGCTGAACACGTCGGCGACGACGAGGCCGGCCCATCCGTCCGCCACCTTCGCGAGCCCTTCCCGGGCGTCCACCGAGCGCACCCTGATCCGCGATCTGGGGTCCAGCGGCAGCTCCCGGCGGACCAGTTGCACCAGCTTCGCGTCCCGCTCGACGACCTGCTGGGTGGACCGGGGCCGGGTGGCGGCGACGTACCGGGCGAGGGTGAACGCGCCGCCGCCGAGATGCACGGCCTGCAGCGGCCGGCCGGCCGGCGCCACGGTGTCGATGACGTGTCCGAGCCGCCGCTGGTACGCGAAGGAGAGGTACCCGGGGTCGTCCAGGTCGACATGCGACTGCGGGGCGTCGTCGATCAGCAGCGTCCACGCCCTCGGCCGTTCCCGGTCGGGGACGAGCCGGGCGGTCCCCCCGTCGACGCTCTCGACGACGGTGCCGGCGGCGGCCTGCCCGCGCCCGGAGTTCCTGGACCTTCCCATGGGGCCATTGTCCCCCGACCGGCACCGGCACCCGCCCCGGCCTCCGCGGGCCCTCTCGCACCGGCCCTCACCGGCAGCTGTCCGCCGCGTCGATCAGCCGCTGCGCCTCGCCCAGCGCCTCCCGCAGGGCCGCGGGGTCGGTGGCGAGGTCGGCGTTCTCGGGCGGCAGCAGCCAGTCCGAGCCCTCCACCGGCGGCTCGGGGACGGGCGCCCCGGGGGCCGGGGCCGGCTGCGGCCCGTGGCCGTCGGCCCGTGTGCAGGTGCTGCCCGGCACGTCCCACTCCGCGGCCGTCCCCGGCGGCACCAGGAACCCGAGCGTGCACCCTCCGTCGTCGTGCAGGACGGGGCCCACCGCGTCGCCCGACGCTTGGCGCCGGAGGATGTCGACCGCCTCCAGGCCCTGGCGGGCCGGAACCGTCACCACGTCGCAGCGGCCCGGCGGCCCGCCGCGCTGCGTCGGGGGTTCACCGCTTCGGCCGGTCACCATCCCGGTCTCCACATTCCGTCCTCCACATCTCCACCTCCACCACACACTGCCGGGTTCAACGCGTCGGACGGCCAAGGGCTACGGCGAAACCCAATAGCACAGAATGGCAGTTCATGGCGGATCACGGACGAGATATCCGCTTTGCGGCCAAACTTTGCGTGGTGACCCGGTCACAGCAGGTACGTTCTTGCCCGCCGGTACCAGGACGGCGCCCGCGCGGCACATGGACGCACCATGACGAACCGCGAGGAACCGCCCTGCCGTCCGGCATGGTTCGACGGTTCGCAGAGAGGACCCGGCCATGGCGTCGTCAACGGTGCCCTCGTCCCAGCCCGACCGGCCGCTGCGGCCGAACCTCGTCTTCCGGCAACTGCGCGGACCGCGCTCGCCGGCCGAGTTCGCCGCGTCGGTCCGCCGGGCCGCTCGCGAGATCGGCGAGCGGGTCAGCTGTGACGCGCGGTACGTGCACCGGGTGGAGGCAGGCGAGATCCGCTGCCCCAACTACGCCTATGAGCGGGTGTTCCTGCACATGTTCCCCGGCCGGACGCTGACCGACCTGGGCTTCGCGCCCCGTTCCTCGGTCCGCGGACGCCGGGCGCGGGACGACGGGGACACTCCCCCGCCGCCCGTCGGGGACCCGGCGCTCGTCACGGGTGAGACCGGCGGGGCCCCTGAGCCGTATGAAACGCAGAACCCGCACCACCCGTACCACCCGCACCACAACTACGAGGAGAGCGACGTGCTGCGTCGCGCATTCATGACCGGCGGTGGCGCCACGGTGGCCACCGCCTCACTGGGCCCGATCGCCCTCGCCCCGGAGGCCTCGGCGGCACAGCGTGCCGTGCGCCGTCCGGGCGCGAGCGACGCCGGAGCCCTGGAAGACGCCGTCCGCCGCATCCGGCTGCTCGACGACCGGCACGGGGCCGACGGTCTCTACCGGCGGGCCGCCGCACCGCTGCGCGCCGCCTACGCCCTGCTCGACGCCGGCGCGGTCCGGCAGCGGACGGCGGACCGGCTGTACGCGGGCGCCGGTGAACTCGCCATCTCGGTGGGCTGGCTGGCGCACGACTCGGGCCGCTTCGACGACGCCCGCTCGCACTACGCGGAGGCGCTGGCGACCGCGCGGGTGACGGGGGACCCCGGGCTCGAGGCGCACGCCTTCTGCAACACGGCGTTCCTCGCCCGCGACGCGGGCCGGCCGCGGGAGGCGGTGCGGGCGGCGCAGGCCGCGCAACGGGCCGCGCGCCCGCTCGGCTCGCCCCAGCTGATGTCGCTGCTGGCGCTGCGCGAGGCGGGCGGCTGGGCCGGGCTCGCCGACCGGGCGGGCTGCGAGCAGGCGCTGGCCCGCGCGCAGGCCTACTTCGACCGCGGGCCCACGCCGGCCGACCCCGAGTGGATGACCTTCTACGGGGAGGCCGAACTGGAGGGCCTGGTGGCACAGTGCTGGTCCACCCTCGGCGACTGGCCGCGGGCGGCCCGGCACGCGCGGCGGGCGGCGGAGCTCCAGAACCCGCACTTCACCCGCAACATCGCGCTGTACACGGCGGAGCTGGCGGACGACCTGGCGCGCGGCGGACTCCCGGACGAGGCGGCCGCGGCCGGGATGCGGGTACTGGACCTGCTGCCGGAGGTCCAGTCGTCCCGGGTCCGGACGATACTGGCGGGCACCGCCCGCGTCCTGCTCCCGCACCGCCGCGCCTCGGGCGTCTCGGCCTTCCTGGACCGCCACGCCTCACTCCCCCGCGCGGTGTGACCGGGCTCGGCGCGAAGCGGCCGTCCCCGCGCGGAGCGGCCGGCAGGGGCGGCAGGCATCCCGGAGCTCCGGGTCAGCCCGCCAGGTGTCCCAGGTCGTTCCAGCTCTCGACGGCCGGTTCCCCGTACGCCCAGCCCAGGACCGACAGGGAGGTCGGGTTGAGGCGGATGCGGGCCGCGAAGTCGAGCGGCAGCCCCAGCCAGCGGGCACCGATGGAGCGCAGGATGTGCCCGTGGGCGAAGACCAGGACGTCCCGGTCGGCGGAGCGCGCCCAGGCCACCACCTCGTCCGCGCGGGCCGTCACCTCGGCGAGGCTCTCCCCCTCGGGGACACCGTCCCGCCAGATCAGCCAGCCGGGGCGGCCCTCCTGTATCTCCGCGGGGGTCAGGCCCTCGTAGGCACCGTAGTGCCACTCCATGAGGGTGTCCCAGGGCTGCGCGCGCTCGCCGAACCCGGCGAGTTCGCAGGTCTCGCGCGCGCGGGAGAGCGGACTGGTGCGCACCTCGACGTCCGGTACCCCGTCGTACGGCGGGCGGTGCAGGCGCTCCCCGAGCAGCTTGGCACCCCGCCGGCCCTCGTCCAGCAGCGGCACGTCGGTCCTGCCGGTGTGTTTGCCGGACAGCGACCACGCGGTCTGTCCGTGCCGGGCCAGCAGCATGCGCGGTGCCATGGGAGACCTTCCGGGAGAAAACGCAGGCGGAACCCCTCCATCATCGCGCACCCTGGTTGCGGGCAACCCGGTGGGCGATCGCAGCGTCTATCAGGGCCGGAGCGCCTCGGCGGGGGCGCGTGCACGCCGTAGAGTGGCCGACCACCATGTGAGCGCCGCACAGGGACGAGGAGGAGGGCGATCGGATGCCGCACACCGAGACACCGGGTACCGAAGGGGCCCCGGCGACCCGGCTGCGCTGGTGGACCGAGCTGCCGCTGATCCTTCTCGTGTACGCCTGCTACTCGGCGGGGCGGGTGTTCGTCCGGGGCGATGTCACCGACGCCGTGGACCACGGTCTGGCGATCCTGCGCACCGAGCAGGCGCTGGGTCTCAACGCCGAGCACCCGCTGAACCGGCTCTTCACGCGCGAGCCGTGGCTCGGGATTCCGGCCGACTTCTGGTACGCGTCGCTGCACTACCTGGTGACGCCCGCACTCCTGATCTGGCTGTTCCGCTCCCGCGCGGTGCACTTCCGGGCCGCCCGCACCTGGCTGATGGCGTCGACGTTCATCGGGCTGATCGGCTTCACCCTGCTGCCCACCTGCCCGCCCCGGCTGCTCGACGCGAGCCACGGCTTCGTCGACACGATGGCCCAGTACAGCTCGTACGGCTGGTGGGCCGGCGAGGCCAGCGCCCCCAGGGGCCTGGGCGGTCTGACCAACCAGTACGCGGCGATGCCGAGCCTGCACGTGGGCTGGGCCCTGTGGTGCGGCGTGATCCTGTGGCGGCACGGCGGTACGCGGTGGGCGAGGACGGCCGGCGTCGTCTACCCGCTGGTGACGCTCGTTGTGGTGATGGGCACCGCCAACCACTACTTCCTCGACGCGGTCGCGGGTGCCGCCGTGATGGGCGCCGGACTTCTGCTCACGCCGGTCGTGCTGCGGAACGCGGACCGGGCGAAGGCCGGCGTACTGCCGCGTCTCGCACCGCGGTTCGCGTCGCGTCTCGCACCGCGGTTCGCGTCGCGTCTCGCACCGCGGTTCGCGTCGCGTCTCGCACCGCGGTTCGCGTCGCGTCTCGCCCCACGGTCCGCACCGCGTTCCGCACCGGACGAGGTGGCCTCGCCCGTCCCGGGTTCCCCGATTGTCAGTGCAGGATGCCAGACTTCCGCGGGTGAGCAATTTCCACGGCAGCGGCAGCGGCAGCTCGAGCCACGGTTCGCCTCCGGAACCGAGCCGGGTACCTCCCCTCCAGCCCGGGGAGAAGGCGACCGGACAGCTGCGGCACCGGCTCGCTGAGCTGCGCGGTCCGGGCGTACGGGCCAAGGCCCTGGACGCGCGCGCCCTGGCCGCCCTGGCCGCCAACCCGGGCTGCGAGCGGCGCGCGATCCTCGACGGCGCGGGGGTGGACAAGGCCACGCTCGCGGGCGCGTTGGGCTCCCCGTCGGTCTTCGGCCAGTCCCAGTTCGCGTTCGTCCGGGGCAACGCGTTCGAGGCCAAGGTCAAGGCGGACGGCGGTACGGAGCTGCTGCGGCTGGTCCACGAGAAGCTGGACCGCTCCGCCGAACCGCCCGCCGCCGCGCGCGTCCCGGACCTGTCCGCGGCGGGCCACGAGGGGCGTCGGGCGCGTACGGAGCTGGCGCTGGGCGAGGCCGTCCGGGCGCCGGGCGAGTGGACGCTGCTCGACCACCCGCTGCTCGCGCTGGACGTCGCGGGCTCCCCGGCGTTCCTGGAACCGGACGCGGTGGTGGTGCACCCGGACGGCAGTTGGACGGTCGTGGAGATCAAGTCCTTCCCCCTCCTCGACGGTTCGGCCGACCCGGCGAAGGTCGGCGCGGCCGCCCGGCAGGCGGCGGTGTACGTGCTCGCGCTGGAGGAGGTCGCCGCCCGCCTGGCCACCGCCCCGGACACGGCCGCTCCCCGCGTGCGGCACCGGATTCTGCTGGTGTGCCCCAAGGACTTCTCCAACCTGCCGACCGCGTCCGCCGTGGACGTGCGCAAGCAGCGCGCGGTGACCGCCCGTCAGCTCGCCCGGCTCACCAGGATCGAGAACATCGCGGACGCGCTCCCCGAGGGCACCTGCTTCGCCCCCGAGCTGCCCCGCGACCGGCTGGCGGCGTCGGTGGAGTCCGTCCCGGCGAGTTACGCGCCGGAGTGCCTGTCCGCGTGCGAGCTGGCCTTCCACTGCCGGGACCGCTCCCGCGCGCAGGACGCGGTGACCGCTCTGGGCCGCCCGGTGCGCGCCGAGTTGGGCGGTCTGACGACGGTCGAGGACGTCCTGGCGGCGTCCCGCGGCGAGCTCGGTGATCCCGACGATCCGACGGTCGCCGCCCTGCGCAGGGCGGCGACCCTGCGCGCGGAGGCCCTCGCCGGCGCGGCGGGATCCGTCCGTGCGTCCGTCCGTGCGGAGGTGGCCCCTTGTCGCTGATCGCCACCCTCGCCCGCCTCGAGGCCGTCAGCACCGGCCGCGCCCGGCCCGCCGCCACCGTCCGGCACCGGCATCTGTCCGAGCGGCCCCTGGTGTTCGTGCCGCTGACCACCGCCGGTGAGGCGGGCGCCCCGCTCGGCGCGCTGGTGGGCACCGACCGGGACGCGCCCCGGCTGCTGGTCGTACCGCAACCGCGCGACCGCGACCTCAGGTTCGCGTTCCTGGCCGAACTGGCCGACGTGGTCCTGCCCTACATCGACAGCTGCGCCGAGGCCGTGGAGGCCGCGGAGCGCAGCGAGACCGACCCGGAAACCGGCAAGCGGGTCAAGGTCGAGGTCGAACTGTGCGCGGACGCACCGCAGCTGATCGTGCCGAGCCGGGCCGGTGTCGACCTCGTACGGCTCCTCGGCCGTTCCACCCGGTTTCGGCGCACGGCGGAGCAGGACCCGGAGGCGCCCTTCCCGGCGCCGCCCCGGGTGCCGTTGCTCGGGCGGTGGCTGACGCACTTCGGGGAGCGGGCCCGGGTGCCCGGGTCGTCGCTGCTGCCGGCCATGACCGACCTGCTGGGCCGGCACTGGGCGACCGGGCAGTCCACCCTGGAGGACCAGCATCTGGGGGCGCTGCTCGCGTGGATCGACCCGCCCGCGGGGCGCTCGGGCGCCGAGGCCGCGCAGGAGGCGGAGCTGGCGCGGGACGCCGACGGGCAGTTGCGGTGCCCGCCCGCGGGCCCGGCGACCGACCCGGCGTTCGACAACAAGCTGCTCGCCCCGGCGATCGAGCGGTACGACCGGGCCCGTACGGCGCTCGCCGCCGCGCAGGACGGCCTGGAGGCCGACGAGCGGCTCGGCGCGCTGACGGCGGCGGAGCGGGAGATCCGCGAGCTGGTGGAGAGCCGTACGCGGCCCACCTGGGACGCGGTGTGGCGGGGCCTGGACCTGCTGCGGGCGCTGCCCCGGGGCGCGCGGGTCGAGGAGCGGTGGACGCGCGACCGCTGGTCGTTCACCGGTCACCGGGACCGGGTACTGGCCGGTGAGCCGCCCCAGCCGCGCCGCGACGACGCGGTGACCGCGGCCAACAAGCTCGCCACGCGCGAACGGGAACAGGCCCGGCTGGAAGCGCAGGAGGCCCTCGACGACCCGCTGGTGATGGCGGGCCGGCGGCTGTCCGGGGAGGCGTTCGCGGGCGAGGTCACCGATGTCGTCATGGCGTACAGCGAGAGCAGGCGGCCGAGCCCCCGCCCGCTGGTCACCGTCCGCACGGACGACCGCCCGCACCTGGGCGAGCGGGCCCGCGTGTACCGCTCCCTGAGCGGAAAGCCGCAGACGGCCGAGTTCGTCGCCGCGGAGGAGGACGGGTCCCTGCTCATCCTGCGGATCATGGACAAGATGGGCCGCGGCAAGGAGCCGGAGGCGGGCTCGGTGCCGGAGAAGGGCGACCACGTCCTCTTCACGCTGTTCGAGCACGAGCCGCGCGGCGGGGCGAAGCTGCCCGACCCGGAGGAGACCCCGTGGACGCACGGCGGCCCGCCCGGTGCGGAGGCCGGTGTGCGGGAGCCCGCCGACCCGGTGACCGAGGAGGACGTGCTGTGACCCACTCGCCCACCGAGACCGTGTTCGACGCCGGCGCGGCCGCCACCCGTGCCACCGACGCGATCCTGCGCGACACCCTGCACGGCACCGCGCGCGGCGTGGTCGTCGATTCCCCGCCCGGCGCCGGCAAGTCCACGCTCGTGGTCCGCGCGGCGCTGGAACTGGCCGACGCGGGCCGTCCGTTGATGGTGGTGGCGCAGACCAACGCCCAGGTGGACGACCTGGTGCTGCGGCTCGCCGAGAAGAACCCCGGGCTGCCGGTCGGCCGGCTGCACAGCAGTGACACCGACCCGTACGACAAGGCGCTGGACGGGCTGGACAACGTCCGCAAGTCGGCGAAGGCGGCCGACCTCGCCGGGCTCGACGTGGTCATCTCGACGGCCGCCAAGTGGGCGCACGTCAAGGGCGTCGAGCCGTGGGCGCACGCGATCGTCGACGAGGCGTACCAGATGCGCTCGGACGCGCTGCTCGCCGTGGCCGGGCTGTTCGAGCGGGCGCTGTTCGTGGGCGATCCGGGACAGTTGGACCCGTTCTCGATCGTGGGCAGCGAGCAGTGGGCGGGGCTGTCGTACGACCCGTCCGCGTCCGCCGTGACCACGCTGCTCGCGCACAATCCCGAACTGCCGCAGCACCGCCTGCCGGTGTCGTGGCGGCTGCCCGCCTCGGCGGCGCCCCTGGTGTCGGACGCCTTCTACCCGTACACGCCGTTCCGCAGCGGCACCGGCCACGGCGACCGGCGGCTCTCGCTCGGGGTGCCGTCGGACGGTTCGGGGCCCGACCGGGTGATCGACGAGGCCGCCGAGTCGGGCTGGGGGCTGCTGGAGCTGCCCGCCCGGCACACCCCGCGCACGGACCCGGAGGCGGTGCGGGCGGTGGCGCTGGTCGTGCGCCGGCTGCTGGACCGGGAGGGTGCGTCGGTCTCGGAGCGGTCCGAGGACGCGGTGCCGCTCACCGCCGACCGGATCGCCGTGGGCACCGCGCACCGCGACCAGGCGGCGGCGGTACGGGCGGCGCTGGCCGAGCTGGGGGCGGCGGACGTCACCGTGGACACGGCGAACCGGCTCCAGGGGCGTGAGTTCGACGTCACGGTGGTGCTGCACCCGTTGTCCGGCCGCCCCGACGCCACCGCCTTCCACCTGGAGACGGGCCGGCTGTGCGTGCTGGCCTCCCGGCACCGGCACGCCTGCATCGTGGTGTGCCGGGCGGGCGTCGGCGAGCTGCTGGACGCGTACCCGTCGACGGAACCGGTCCAGCTGGGCACCCTCGTGAAGTTCCCGGACGGCTGGGAGGCCAACCACGCCGTCCTGGCCCACCTCGCACGACACCGAGTGGCCCGGCACCCCTGACCACCACCCCACCACCCGTCCGGCCCACGACCGGCACACCACCCCGGCCCGCCGGACGAAGTCCGGCACACCGCCGGAGGCGGCCAACGAACACAGCCCGGACGGCTGGGAGGCCAACCACGCCGTCCTGGCCCACCTCGCACGACACCGAGTGGCCCGGCACCCCTGACCACCACCCCACCACCCGTCCGGCCCACGACCGGCACACCGCCGGGTCGTGCGGCGGCCCTGGCCCCACTGGCCCCGAGGCCCTCTTGCGGGGCGCGCGAGAATGGAAGGTGGCCCGCTCCTCCCGGCGGGTAGAAGCGCCACTACGCACGTATGCACAAGGACGAAGGAGAAGACATGGCGGAGCCCACGCCGCACCGGGACGAACCGCGGCTACGCCCCGCGCCCCTGCTGTTCGAGCCCACGGCAGCGGCCGCCGACCCGGAGCACTTCTTCGACCTGGAGTCGATCGACGATCCGCGCGTGCTGCTGGAGCGGGCGACGGAGCTGACGCTCGCGTTCCGTGCGGCGGCGGACCGGGCGATGGAGTTCCAGGCGATGGCGGCGGCCCAGCTGGCCGACCCCCGGCGCTTCGACCGGCTGACGACCGCCGACATCGCCGAGCGGGCCGAGTGGACCGAGGACTACGCGAAGAAGATGGTCGAGTTCGGCCGGGACCTGCTGCGCGGGGGCGAGGGCCGGGACTCCGTCGGCCCCGCGTGAGGCACCACGCCCCCTGGCCACCCCCACCGGGCGCCGGATTCACCCGGCCGAACAGGCATGGCATATGCCAGGCGGGCACGATACTCCCCTCCCCGCCTCCCTGTCCCCGGTTCCCGCAACCCTGGGGAGCCGTCCCCTCACCACCGGTAGACAGACGGCATGAGCAGTACACGCAATGTCTCCGACCTCAGCGGCGTCACGGGTGCCAGGGGTGTCACAGATGTCACCCCGGACGGTGCCGCCTGGCTCGCCTCCGCAGGAACGTATCCGCGCAGCGCTCTCTCCTTCTGGGAGGAGCGGCCGGACGCACCGGTCGTACTGCCCTGCGGCTCCGTCTTCGACGTGGTGAGCACGCCCTCGACCTTCGGGCGCCGGATGCTGGACCGGATGTGGGAAGAGGGGCCGGGCTCCGGCCCGGTCGCCGGGTTCCGCGGCCGGATGCTGCTGTTCGCGGCGCCCGGCACCGCCCAGCGGCTCCCCGCGCTGCTGGAGTGGGAGGAGTGGGACGCACGCGGCAGGGACCCCGGGGAGGCCGGCCGTACGGGCGGGGTCCCGCCGCTGCTGTGCCACGGCACCGGGGACGCGGTGACCGTCCCGGCCCCGGCTCCCGGCGTCGGCCAGGCCCGCTCCGGCTCGCGCTGGCTGGTGGCCCCGGACACACGTCACCCCTGGCTGCCGGGCCCGGAGGCGCTGCTCTGGGCGGCCGTACGGGCGGCCCGCGCGGCCGTGCGGATATCGATTTTTCCTCCCGCCGACCAGGGTGCTAATGTCTACGACGTCAGCAGGCGCCGCTAGCTCAGTTGGTTAGAGCAGCTGACTCTTAATCAGCGGGTCCGGGGTTCGAGTCCCTGGCGGCGCACGACACGGAAAGGCCTCTTGCTACGGCAGGGGGCCTTTTACGCGTCCGCGCCGATCTGCACCGTCCAGGCCCCCGAGGCCGTACGTCCCTCCACCTCCACCCGTACGCCCTCCCCCGGCACCGTGAAGCTCTCGCCGAGGGCGACCGGGGCGTCCGCGAGGGCCGGGTGGACCGAGTCCCCCCAGCAGGCCTCCGTGTGCGGGTGGGCGTCGATCACCTGGATCGGGCCGTCCCCGGACCGGGTCGTGCCGCGCACCCGGTAGACCAGCACCCCCGACCGGCAGGCGTCCGCGTCGTCGCCGAGGGGCCCCCGCGCCTCGAAGGCGAGCACGGCGTCCGGACCGGTGCGCACCACCGCGAGCTTGGTGCCCCGGCCCACCCCGAAGGCCGGCGCCCCGGCGGCACCCGTCGCCGGCACCCCGGGCCCCACCGCCAGCGGTTCCAGCGTCAGCCGTACCGGCCCCGGGCCCTGTACGCACCGCACCTGCCGGGGCTCCAGCCAGCCCAGCTTCCATTTGTGCCAGCCGAACAGGTCGGGGGCGAGGGCGAACTGGCTGCCCATCAGGTCCCAGTCGCCGACGTGGGTGTCCCAGTCGCCCTTGCCGTCCACGGGCCGGTGGTAGAGGTCGGGGAGGTCGAAGACATGGCCGGTCTCGTGGGCGAGGACCAGCCGGTCCGGGGGATGCTCCTCGAACACGGTGACGACCCGGCGGATGTCGGTGCCGTCCGCCCGCAGCGGGGTGTCCAGGTTGACGACCTTCGTGGCGTCGGAGTCCACACCGGGGGCGTCCGGGTCGGCGACGAAGTAGACGACGTCGTACCGCGAGAAGTCGACCCGCGGGTCGGCCGCGGCGAGCGCGTCGCTCAGATAGGCGGACCGGTGCCGTGTGGTCCAGTCGCGCCGTATGGCGTACGCGGTGGACGGACGGGGCATACCGATCCAGTCGCGCAGGGCGTGCGGGCGCAGGGAGAATCTGCCGTAGGAGGCCCGGTGGAAGAACTCGCTGGTGGCCGGGAAGTGGTCGGCGGTCAGCTCCTCGGGGGTGGTCAGGGGGTGCGAGTCCGGGAAGGACAGGAAGACCATGACCGCGTTCAGCCGGCCGGCCGGGCGGGGGTAGGCGGTGTTCCAGGTGTCGAGGCCCTCCGAGTGGTGCGCGTCGGTGCGGGTCAGGGCGCACGGCACCGCGGAGAACGGCCCGGCGTCGGAGGGGGCGCCCACCATGGAGGTCGCGGCGAGCGCCGACATGGTGGTGCACACGGCCGCCGTGCTGCGCAGCCGGGGGCGCGCCGGCGGACCGCCGCACCACGGCCCCGGCCGGAACCCCGGCCGGTCCGGCCCCCGCAACCCCGTCCTCGGCCGCCCCCTCACCCCCAGACGCGCCCCCAGACGGCCCAACCCCCTCAGAGCCTCACGGCCGAGTCCTCTCAGGGGGAGCTGACGCGGCACGGAGACCTCCGGGAGACGGTTCACGGGACACCGCACCCAGCCTGTGGGGGTTTGCAGTCATACGCCCTGTTTATCTGCACCGGACGGGTGAGGGGACGCGGAATTTGTTCACGGACGACACCCCGAACCACTCACGGAACGTCACAACCGGTCGGAGGCCTGAAGAAGTCACCCACCTCCGAGCAGAAACGATCTGGCAGAGATGCGGGACCGTCCTGGACACTGGAGAGTGACTGGAAGGGCTTCAGGGAGACCTCTATGATCGGCACACTTTCCTGAGACATTCCTGAGGCTTTCCGGCACGGACAGCGATCGAGTGCACGGCGGGAGCGAGCGGTGAGCGGAACGTCCGAAGGGCCGACGCCCACAGCAGATCCCAACCGGCCGATCGTCACGGAGAGTGAGATCGCTGCCCCGCCCCGTACCGGATGTGCCGACCTCCCCCCGCCCCCGTCGTACCGCTCCGTCTTCGCGGCCGCTCCGCTCGCCATGGCCGTGGTCGGCCGCGACGGCCGGGTGATCAGCGCCAACGGCACGCTCGCCGCCCTGCTGGGCCGCGCCCCGGACACCCTGGCCGGTGCGGTCGCCGCCGACCTGGTGGACCTCTCCTCGGACGCCCGCGCCTGGCACGCCTACCGCGACCTGCTGAGCGGCCGGCAGGGCCGGCTGCGCTGCACCCGCCGGCTCAAGCACCCCGAGGGGCACTCGCTGTGGGTGCAGGTGTCGGTCGCCCCGCTCCCCCCGGACGACGGCGCCGCCCACCGTGAACACGACACGCACGGCGTGCACGACACACACGGCGTGCACGGCGTGCTGCTGTCGGTCGCCGACGTCAGCGCCCGCCATGAACTCCAGGCCCGGCTCAGGTACTTGCAGATGCACGACCCGGTGACCCGGCTGCCCAACCGCACCCTGTTCTTCGAACGGCTGACGGCCGCCCTGGAGGCGGAGTCGTACGAGCAGGGCGGCACGGGCCGGATCGGGCTGTGCTCCCTGGACCTCGACGGTTTCAAGGCCATCAACGACGCCCTGGGCCACCGCGTCGGCGACCGGCTGCTGGCCGCCGTCGCCGAACGGCTGACGCTGTGCGCCGAGGAGGCGGGCCGGTCCAGGGCCTGCACCCCGCTGGTGGCCCGGCTCGGCGGGGACGAGTTCGCGCTGCTGGTCGAGGACTCCACGGGCACCGAACAGCTCGCCGACCTCGCCGAGTCGGTGCTCGGCGCGATCCAGGACCCGTTCGACGTGGCCGGCCAGCGGCTGTCGGTGTCGGCGTCCATCGGGGTCGTCGAACGGCACGCGGCCGGTACCACGCCCACCGCGCTGATGCAGGCCGCCGACACGACCCTGTACTGGGCGAAGGCCGACGGCAAGTCCCGCTGGACGCTGTTCGACCCGGAGCGCAACGCGCACCGCATGACCCGTCAGGCCCTCGCCTCCACGCTGCGCCCCGCCGTCGAACGGGGCGAGTTCGCGCTGGAGTACCAGCCGCTGGTCGGCATGGAGGACGACCGGGTGCACGGGGTCGAGGCCCTGGTCCGCTGGAACCATCCGCAGTTCGGCACCCTGACGCCGAATCGGTTCATCTCCATCGCCGAGGAGGACGGCTCGATCGTCAAGCTCGGCCGCTGGGTGCTGCGCACCGCCTGCCGGCAGGCCCGCAGCTGGCAGACCGAGCATCCCGACGAGCCGCCGATCTTCGTCAGCGTGAATGTGGCGGTCCGCCAGGTCTGGGACTCCGACCTGGTGGCGGACGTCGCCGAGACCCTCAAGGAGACGGGCCTGGCGCCGCAGCTGCTCCAGCTGGAACTGACCGAGTCCGCGGTGATGGGCTCCTCGGGCCGGCCGCTCCAGGCACTCACGGCCCTCAGCGACATGGGCGTACGCATCGCCATCGACGACTTCGGCACCGGCTACTCGAACCTGGCCTACCTCAGCCGGCTCCCGGTGTCGGTGCTGAAACTGGACGGCGCCTTCGTCCGCGGCTTCCAGTACGAGGACCGGGCGGCGGCGCCCAGCCCGGCGGACGAGGCCATCGTCGAGGCGATGGTGCAGCTCGCCCACCGGCTGGGGCTGACGGTCACCGCGGAGTGCGTGGAGACCTCGGCGCAGGCCACCCGGCTGCGCCGGATCGGGTGCGACACCGGTCAGGGCTGGCTGTACTCCCGTCCGGTCCCGCCGGACCGCATCTCCGAACTGCTGGGCGCCCCGGGAATTCAGGCGGACGTCGTCGGCGATCCGGTCGTCGGCAACCCGTAGGCGTCCGCGATGAGTTCGTAGGACCGCAGGCGTACGTCACCGCTGTGCGCGTTGGCGGTGATCATCAGCTCGTCGGCGCCGGTGCGCTTGTGCAGGTCGTCCAGGCCGGCGCGGACCTCGTCCGGGGTGCCGTGAACAACGTTGGCGTTCCACGAGTCGATGAAGTCCTGCTCCATCGGCGAGAACGGGTGCGCCTCGGCCTCCTCCGGGGTGGGGACCAGGCCGGGGCGGCCGGTGCGCAGCCGGACCATGTTGAGCGCGGCGGCCAGGACCTGGCGCCGGGCCTCCTTCTCGTCCTCGGTCGCGAGCGCGGAGACGCCGATCAGGGCGTAGGGCTTCTCGAGGACGCCGCTCGGGCTGAACGACTCGCGGTAGAGGTCCAGCGCGGGGATCGTGTTCTGCGCCGAGAAGTGGTGGGCGAAGGCGAAGGGCAGGCCGAGCACGCCGGCCAGCCGGGCGCTGAACCCGGAGGAGCCGAGCAGCCAGACGGGCGGGCGGTGCGGCGACTGCACCCCACCGGGCGAGGTCGCCTGGACCGGGCCGGGGACGGCGTGGATCCGGCGGTAGGGGTGACCGTCGGGGAAGTCGTCGTCCAGGAAGCGGGTCAGCTCGGCCAACTGCTGGGGGAAGTCGTCGGAGCCGAGAGCCTGGGGGAGTTCGGTGCGGCGCAGGGCGGCGGCGGTGGCGCCGTCGGTGCCGGGGGCGCGGCCGAGGCCGAGGTCGATCCGGCCGGGGGCCATGGCCTCCAGCGTGCCGAACTGCTCGGCGATGACGAGCGGGGCGTGGTTGGGCAGCATGACCCCGCCCGAGCCGAGCCGGATGCGCTCGGTGTACGCGGCGAGGTGGGCCAGGATCACGGCCGGGGACGAGGACGCCACGCCCGGCATGGAGTGGTGCTCGGCGACCCAGTAACGGTGGAAGCCGCGTGCCTCGGCGAGCCGGGCGAGATCCACGCTGGTGCGCAGCGCGTCGGAGGCGGTGTGTCCGGCGCCGACCGTGACCAGGTCCAGCACGGACAGCACAGCGGGTGCCGAGCCGTGCGTCACACCTCGGACGTCGTCCGCTCCTCGGCCCTCGGCGGTTCCTGGGACCTCGGCGCCTGCGGTGTCGTCTGCGGCCACGGTGGGGTGCCTCCTGTTTCGAGTGACGTTCGCCGCACCCGTAACAGGAGGCCGTCCCCGCTTATTCCCGGGCGGGACGCGCGCCTCCGCCCGCCCCGCCCCCGTCCGCCCCGCTCACGCCTGCACGATCGGCTCCCGTGTGAACAGGGCACCCAGGCTCGGGGCGTTCACCCGGCGGTCCGCGAGGCGCAGGGCCTCCCAGACGGTGACCTGGTTGGCGGTGAGGACCGGCTTGCCGAGCTCCTTCTCGAGGGCCGGGATGTGGGCGGCCGTGTGCAGGGCCGTGTCGGGGAGCAGGAGGGCCTGGGCGTCCGGGCGGTCGGCCGCGCGGGCGAGGGCGAACAGCTCGGCCTCGCCCCAGGTGCCGACCTCCGCCGCCGTGATGATCCCGGAGCTGGTCACCCCGGTCACCTCCACCCCGTCGGCCGCCAGGAACTCCACGAAGAGCGCGGCCACGTCGTCCGGGTAGGTCGCGCCGACGGCGACCCGCCGCACCCCGATCTCCCGCGCCGCGTGCACGAAGGCGAAGGAGGTGGAGGAGGCGGGCAGGCCCGCCGTACGGGCGAGGGCGCGCACCTGCTCGTGGGCGCCGTCCCAGCCGCGCACGAAGCTGCCGCTGGTGCAGGCCCACACCACGGCGTCGGCGCCGGTGAGCCGCAGTTCCTGGATCCCGGCCGCGAGCCGGTCCGCCGCGCCCATCTCGAGCAGGGCGTCGGCCCGGTGCGCGTCCTCACCAATGTCGGTGTGCACCAGGTCCACCCGGACGTCGCTGCCCAGCAGTTGCTCGATGCGCGGATAGTCGTCCTCGGCGGAGTGTCCGGGGTAGAGGAATCCCAGTGCGGTCATGTCCAGCCTTCCTGCTGCTTCTCGTCCGGCGCGCCGAAGACGCCCTGCGCGCCCGGCACACCCTGCGCGTCCGACACGCCGTGCACGCCCCGCACGTCCGACGGCTCCTGTCCTTCCGGCATTACGGAGCCGGTCGGCACGGAGCCCGTCGGCACGGAGCCGGTCGGCACCACCGGCCCGGCGGCCGGCAGTACGGAACCGGCCGCCGGGCCCGGCAGTGTGCTCCCGGCCCCGGTCCCGGTGCGCGCCGACGTGTCGATCAGCGCCTGATACGGTCCCACCGCCCGGGTACCCAGTCGGCGCAACGCTGCCCACATGGTCACCTGGTTGGCCGAGAACACCGGTATGCGCAGTTCCGCCTCCAGCTGCGGGATCACGTCGTAGGTGGGCAGGTTGGTGCAGGACAGGAACAGCGCGTCCGCCGCGCCGAGCCGGCCGCGCTCCGCCGCCCGCCGGGCCATGTCGACCACCTCGCGGTAGGTGACCTTCCAGATCTGCCGGGTCAGGCCCATGTAGGCGCAGCCGGTGACCGAGACCCCGGCCTGCGCCACGTACTCCTCCAGCGACCGGGTCACCGACACGGTGTACGGCGTCACCAGCGCCAGCCGCCGTACGTCCAGTTCCACCAGCGCCTCCAGCAGCGCGCCCGAGGTGGTGATCGCGGGGACCGAACCGGCCCTGCCCATCGCCTCGCACATGGCGCGCTCACCCATGACGCCGCCGACGAAACTGCCCGACGTGCAGGCGTACGCGACGACCTCGGGGGTGACCTCGGTGAGAGTGCTCACGGCGTTCTGGAGGGTCTCGTGCTCGCTGATCATGCGGGCGAGGTCCAGGCTCACCTCGACCGGCACGTACGGCGTCCGGGTGACATGCAGGGACACGTCGTCGGGCGTCCACCGCCACAGCTCGCGGTCCAGCGCGAAGTCGAAGGGGGCGACCACACCGACACCGCGCTGCGGGCCTGGTCCGCCGAGGAAGGAGACGTCCATGTCAGCACCGGCCTCACGGTGAGGGACGAGCACGCAACGGTTCGTTCAAACGCCCGTGTTGACGACGGTAGGTTCGGGGTGCCAGCGTGGTCAATCAGCACATCTCAGACTTCCGGTCCTCCCGGGGGAAAGGCGGCCATGACCTCTCCCCGGAAGACCCCCTCCACGCCCCCCTCCACCGGCCCCGCGACCGGCCCCGGCACCGGCTCCGCGGCTCTCCCCACGCTGCTCGTCCTGGACGCCGATCCGCCGCCCCGGCTGGGCCGGCTGACCGGCAGGGTGCGGATCGAGCACGCGGACGCCTCGACGCTCGCCGAGCGGCTGCCGTCCGCCGACGTGCTGCTGGTCTGGGACTTCACCTCGCACGCGGTACGCGCCGCCTGGCCGGGCGGGGGGCCGAGGCCGCGCTGGGTGCACACGGCGAGTGCGGGCGTGGACCATCTGATGTGTCCGGAACTCGCCGCCTCCGACACGGTGGTCACCAACGCGCGCGGGGTCTTCGACCGGCCGATCGCCGAGTACGTCGCCGCGCTCGTCCTGGCGATGGCGAAGGACCTGCCGCGGACACTGGGGTTCCAGCGGGAGCGGACCTGGCGCCACCGCGAGTCGCGCAGGGTCGCCGGGACCCGTGCCTGCGTCGTCGGGTCGGGGCCGATCGGCCGGGCGATCGCCGGCACGCTCGAGGCGCTCGGGGTCACCACCGCGCTGGTCGGCCGCAGCGCGCGCGCCGGCTCGCACGGTGAGGGCGCCGGTGCCCCTGCCGCTGCCGTGCACGGCGCCGAGGACCTGGACCGGCTGATCGCCGGCGCGGACTGGGTGATCGCCGCCGCACCCCTGACCGAGCAGACCCGGGGCATGTTCGACGCCCGCCGCTTCGCCCTGATGCAGCCGTCCGCCCACTTCGTCAACATCGGCCGCGGCCCGCTGGTCGTCGAGGACGCGCTCGCCGAGGCGCTCCGCAGCCACCGGATCACGGGCGCCGCCCTGGACGTCTTCACGTCCGAGCCGCTCGCCCCGGACAGCCCGCTGTGGGAGGTGCCGGGGCTGATCGTGTCGCCGCACATGAGCGGGGACACCCTCGGGTGGCGGGACGAACTCGCCTCCCAATTCGTGGAGTTGTACGAACTCTGGGCCGCGGGCAGGTCACTGCCGAACGTGGTCGACAAGCAGCGCGGGTACGTACCCGGGCACTGACGTGGCTGGAGAGTGGATGTCCGAGCTCACCGAACCGACCGCCGTGCAGCTCCTCGACGGCTACCGCACCGGCGCGTTCGGCCCCGTGGAGGTGACCCGCGCGGCGCTGGAGCGGGCCGAGGCGATCCAGCCGCGGGTGAACGCGTTCGTCCGGCTGCTGGCCGATCAGGCGCTGGAGCAGGCCGCCGCGTCCGAGGAGCGGTGGCGGCGCGGCGAGCCGCGCGGGCTGCTCGACGGGGTGCCGGTCACGGTGAAGGACATCCTGCTGCTGCGCGGCGCCCCGACCCTGCGCGGCTCGCGTGCCGTGGACCCGGCGGGCCCGTGGGAGGAGGACGCGCCGTCGGTGGCGCGGCTGCGGGAGCACGGCGCCGTCTTCCTGGGCAAGACGACGACCCCCGAGTTCGGCTGGAAGGCCGTGACGGACTCCCCGCTCAGCGGTGTCACCGGCAACCCGTACGACCCGGCGCGTACCGCGGGCGGGTCCAGCGGGGGCGCGGCGGCGGCCGTGGCGCTGGGCGCGGGGCCGCTGGCGCTGGGGACGGACGGCGGCGGCAGTGTCCGCATCCCGGCGGCGTTCTGCGGGATCTTCGCGCTGAAGCCGACGTACGGGAGGGTGCCGCTGTATCCGGCGAGCGCGTTCGGCACGCTGGCGCACGTCGGCCCGATGACGCGGGACGTAGCGGACGCGGCGCTGCTGATGGATGTGATCAGCGGGCCGGACTCGCGCGACTGGTCGGCGCTGGCACCGGCACCCGGCTCGTTCAGGGAGGGGCTGGACGGCGGGGTGCGGGGGCTGCGGGTGGCGTACTCGCCGTCACTGGGCGGCCAGGTGGCGGTGGCCCCGGAGGTGGCGGCCGCGGTACGGCGGGCGGTGGAGCGCCTCGCCGCGCTCGGGGCGTACGTGGAGGAGACCGACCCGGACTTCTCCGAGCCGGTGGACGCCTTCCACACCCTGTGGTTCTCCGGGGCGGCGCGGGTGGTGCAGCACCTCACCCGGGAGCAGCGGGAGCTGCTGGATCCCGGGCTGCAGGAGATCTGCGCGGCCGGGGCACGCCGGTCGGCGCTGGACTATCTGGCGGCGGTCGATGTCCGGATGGACCTGGGCCGGCGCATGGGCCGCTTCCACGACACCTACGACCTGCTGGTCACCCCGACCGTGCCCCGCACCGCGTTCGAGGCGGGCGCGGAGGTGCCGAAGGGGTCCGGTCACCGGCGGTGGACGGGCTGGACCCCGTTCACCTACCCGTTCAACCTGACCCAGCAGCCCGCGGCGAGTGTCCCCGTGGGCGCCGACGCGGCCGGGCTGCCGATCGGCGTCCAGCTCGTGGCCGCCCGCCACGCCGACGCGCTGGTGCTGCGGGCGGCCCACGCGCTGTACGGGGGCGGGGTCACGCCCGCCGGAAGCTGAGACTCTCCCCCGCCGCTCCGGTGCGCCACAGGTCGTTGCACCCGTCGGCCATCTCCGCGAGGCCCTCGACGACCTGGCCCCAGACGATGCCGGGCACCCAGCCCACGTCGCCGTTCAGCAGCAGGTTGTTGCGCTCGTAGAACAGGGCCAGGTCCACGACGGTGGCGCCGGGGCCGACCTCGCGGTCGTAGCCGTAGGCCTTGGTGCCCAGTTCCGCGCCCGCGAAGGAGAAGTAGCAGAGGTCCCCCGGGACGGGCGTGACGGTCGGATTCTCCAGCGGTGGTTCGAGGGGGGCGAACGGCGGGAAGAGCGCGTAGATCTCGTTGCGGGCGTATTTGGCGTGGTAGACGTCGCCGGACAGGGGCAGGGAGTCCCAGACGGCCGCGCAGGTGACCGGTGCCCGGTCGTCGAGCAGCCGGGCCGTACAGGTGATTCCGCGTTTGACCAGCGAGACCTCGACATATCGGTCAATCATGAGACCCATCGTCCCGCACCGGTCAAGACGGCCCGACCGGCGAAGGGGGCCGAAACTGGCGGGAATACTCGGCATCACTTCGGGTAGCCGCGCCGCCATGGCTCCACCACTGGGAAAACCACTGAGACGACGCGGGGCGGCGTCCGCGTCCGCCGGGCCCTCACGCCGGTCGCTGCTCGCGGGGGTGGCGGCGCTCGGCGCACTCGGCGCCGCGGGCTGTTCGCGTGTGCCCACCGAAGCGAGCACGGGCGGCGGTGACCAGCTCGAACGGCTCAAGGCGGCGGGGGTGGTCCGCCTGGGCATCGCCGGCGAGATCCCCTTCGGTTACATCGACAAGAACGGTGAGCTGACCGGTGAGGCACCGGAACTCGCGAAGGTCATCTTCAAACGGCTCGGTGTGGACCGGGTCCAGCCCGTCCCCACCGAGTTCGGTTCGCTGATCCCGGGTCTGAACTCGCAGCAGTTCGACGTCGTGGCCGCCGGGATGTACATCAATCCCGAGCGCTGCGAGCAGGTCATATTCTCCGACCCCGATTACCAGATGCTCGATTCGTTCATCGTGCGCAAGGGCAACCCGAAGGGGCTGACCAGCTACAAGGACGTCGTCGAGAAGAAGGCGAAGTTCGCCACCGGCACCGGGTACGCGGAGATCGCGTACGCCGTCGAGGCCGGGTATCCGGAGGGCGACATACTGATCGTCCCCGACCAGGTCGCCGGGCTGAACGCCGTGGAGGCCGGCCGGGTCGACGTCTTCGCCGGTACGGCGCTCACCACCCGCGAGGTGGTGAAGAAGTCCGCCAAGGCGGAGGCCACCGAGCCGTTCCAGCCGATCGTCGACGGTGAGCCGCACACCGACGGCGGCGGCTTCGCGTTCCGCCCCACCGAGACGAATCTGCGGGACGCCTTCAACGCCGAGCTGGCCAAGCTCAAGGAGAGCGGCGAGCTGCTGCGGATCCTGCGGCCGTTCGGGTTCACGGAGGACGAGATGACGGATCTGACCGCGAAGGAGCTGTGCGGCGGATGACCTCAGGACTCTGGGAACTCGTACTCAAGGGCGTCTGGGTCACGATTCAGCTGCTGGTGCTCAGCACGCTGCTCGCGACCGTGGTCTCCTTCGTGGTCGGCATCGCGCGCACCCACCGGTCGACGTTCGTCCGCTTCCTGGCGGGTTTCTACACCGAGGTGTTCCGCGGCACCTCGGCACTGGTAATGATCTTCTGGGTGTTCTTCGTGCTGCCCCCGGCCTTCGGCTGGCAGCTGGTGCCGCTGTGGGCGGGCACGCTGGCGCTCGGCCTGACCTACGGCGCCTACGGCTCGGAGATCGTGCGCGGCGCGCTGGCCGCCGTCGACCCGGCCCAGCGCGAGGGCGCGATCGCGCTCAGCTTCACGCCCGCGCAGCGGATGCGGCTGGTCCTGCTGCCGCAGGCGGTGCCGGAGATGATCCCGCCCTTCTCCAACCTGCTGATCGAGCTGCTCAAGGGCACCGCCCTGGTGTCGATCATGGGCATGGGCGATCTGGCGTTCAGCGGCAACCTGGTGCGCCTGGCGCTGCAGGAGAGCGCTGAGATCTACACGTACATCCTGGTCATCTACTTCGTGATCGCCTTCCTGCTCACCCGGATCATGCGCGGTCTGGAGAAGAAGCTGAAGGCCGGCGTCGGAAAGAAGCCCGTGCCCGATCCCAGGACGGACCTGAAGCGGGCCGAGACGACCAACGTGGGGGGTGTCTGATGAAGTGGGACTGGAGCGCCGTCTCCGAATTCATGCCGTACTTCTGGGACGGCCTGCTGGTCACCCTGCAGATCCTCGTCCTCGGCTCACTGATCTCGTTCGTCCTCGGCCTGGTGTGGGCCCTGCTGATGCGGGTGCCGTCCCGCTGGGTGACCTGGCCGGTCGGCGGCGTGACGGAGTTCATCCGCAACACCCCGCTGCTGGTGCAGCTGTTCTTCCTGTTCTACGTGCTGCCCGAGTGGGGCGTGACCTTCTCGGCACTGACCACGGGTGTCGTCGCCATCGGTCTGCACTACTCGACGTACACGATGCAGGTCTACCGCGCGGGCATCGAGGCCGTGCCGGTGGGCCAGTGGGAGGCGGCGACGGCACTGAACCTGCCGCTGCGCCGGACGTGGACCGCGGTGATCCTGCCGCAGGCCGTGCGCAGGGTGGTCCCCGCGCTCGGCAACTACGTCATCTCGATGCTGAAGGACACGCCCCTGCTGATGGCGATCACCGTGCTGGAGATGCTCGGTGAGGCCCGCCTGTTCTCCCAGCAGCACTTCCAGTTCACCGAGCCCCTGACGGTGATCGGCTTCGCCTTCATCGTCATCTCCTACCTGGCCTCCCTTGCCCTCCGAGCCCTGGAGCGACGCCTTGTCCACTGACAGCACCCAGCCCGGCCCCCACCCCGTCGAGCCCGGGAGGACCCCTGAGCCGGACGCCGGCACCACGCGCGCCGCGGCGGGCGCCGGCAGTGAGCTGATCCGGCTGGAGAAGGTCACCAAGCGGTTCGGGCACAACACGGTCCTCGACAACCTCGACTTCTCCGTGGACGCCGGCAAGCACGTCACCCTGATCGGGCCGTCCGGATCGGGCAAGACGACGATCCTGCGGCTGCTGATGACGCTGCTGAAGCCCGAGGAGGGCACGATCACCGTCGACGGGGACCAGTTGTTCCCCGCGCCGGAGAAGCAGGTCCGCGAGATCCGCAAGAAGATCGGCATGGTCTTCCAGCACTTCAACCTGTTCCCGAACATGACCGTGCTGCGCAACATCACCGAGGCCCCGGTCACCGTGCTCGGCATGTCCAGGGACGAGGCCGAGGAGCGGGCGCGGGAGCTGCTCGAGATGGTCGGACTGACCGAGCACGTCGACAAGCACCCCTCGCAGCTGTCCGGCGGTCAGCAGCAGCGGGTGGCGATCGCGCGGGCGCTGGCGATGCGGCCGCAGGTACTGCTCCTCGACGAGGTGACCTCGGCACTCGACCCGGAGCTGGTCGCGGGCGTCCTGGACGTGCTGCGGGACATCGCCCGCTCCACCGACATCACGATGCTCTGCGTCACCCACGAGATGAACTTCGCCCGGGACATCTCCGACCGCGTCCTGATGTTCGACCAGGGCCGGATCATCGAGTCGGCCCCGCCGGAGAAGCTCTTCAGCGAGCCCGAGCACAACCGGACCCGGGAGTTCCTCAGCGCGGTCCTGTGACCACGGGGGCATCCCCTCGGCCCGTGGCGCCCGCCCTGCGCCGCCGGGGCGCCGGGCGGGCGCGCGGTCGGAAGCACCCCTCACAAGCGGGTATTATTTTCCGCGTCGCCGACCGCGGAAGCGGACGGCGGGAGTCATGCGCCGCTAGCTCAGTTGGTTAGAGCAGCTGACTCTTAATCAGCGGGTCCGGGGTTCGAGTCCCTGGCGGCGCACACTGAAGGGCCTCTCGTGGGAGCGAGAGGCCCTTTGACGTGCCCGGAAGCGGCGTCAGAAGGTGACGTCGGAGCAGGCGTAGAACGCGTTGCCCGTGTCGGCGACCGACCACACCGCGAGGATGACGTGGCGCCCGCTCAGCCCGGACGGGAGCGTGCCGCTGTGCGAGAGCGTCTGCGGCGGGCGCTGCCCGTTGTAGGGCACCTTCAGGAACGGCGTGAGGTTGAGGTCGGACCGGGCCAGGCCGTGGTTCTGGTTCCAGCCCGGCTTGGTGATGTAGTACGAGAAGTCGCTGGTGGCGTGCATGGCCGTGAACTGCCACCGGAAGGTGTAGTTCTGGCCGCCCGAGACCCTGGTGGCCGGCCAGGCGCCGCCCGAGGGCGTCTTCGGGCTGTCGAGCTGGGCGAACGGCGTGTTGCCGGCCGAGCAGAGCCGGCCGTCGGCGGGACCCGAGCCGGGGAAGCCCTTCGGGCCCTCGACGCTCTGCGGCTCCCACTGGATGGCGCCGCAGTTGGTCACGCCGCCGTTCTGGCAGAGCTTCTGCCTGCTGACGGGCAGGTCGGTGTAGCCGTGGCCGCTGGCACCGCCGGAGGAGAGCACGAGCGCTCCGGTCGTGGCCAGTCCCACCGCGGCCGCGTACAGCTTGGTCTGTGTGCGCATGCTGACGCTCCTGGAGAACGTGGGGGGAGTTTCAGTGAGCTGATGCAGGTAGGTCTAGACCAAGTCTCAGGTTATGGCCGTCGATTGAGCATGTCCATACCAATAACGCAACCCGTTCGACGTCTTCTCCCGCCCGGCTCCCGCCCGGCTCCCTGCCCGGCCCGCTCCAAGCGGCAGGCCCTACGGCCCCGCCTCCCCCCGACCCGCGCAGAACGCCACCGTCAGGTCCTTCACCAGCACCTTGCGCTCGTAGTCGTCTAGTTCCACCAGACCCCGCAGGGTCAGCCGGGTCACCGTGTCCTCCACCGAGTCCACGACCGAGGTGAGCGCGCTCGCCCGGTTCCGGGCGTCCAGCGCGGCGATCCGGCGCCGGTGCATGGCGTCGGCCACCTCGGGGGCGTACTCCACCCGGACCGGCCGCACCGCGAACACCTCGATCCCCACCGGGCCGGCGTCCGCCGCGACCAGCCGGGTCAGCGCGTCCTGCGCCGCGCCCGGCGCCCCGCCCGTATCGCCCGGCGCCTCCACCGGGACCCGGAGCAGCGCCGCCTCGACGCACTCGCGCACATACGCCTCGTGGTCCTCGACGCCCAGCGTGGCCCGCGCGGTGTCCCGCACCCGCCACACGACCAGGACGACCACCCGCAGCGCCACCCCGCCGCGGTCGGCCGCCTGCATCGGCTCGCCGCGCCAGTGCCGCAGCCGTACGTCGACCCGGCGGCGCAGCAGCAGCGGGTTCACCCACAGCAGGCCGGTGCGCCGCACGGTCCCGCGGTAGCGGCCGAACAGGCCGAGCACCCAGGCCCGCCCGGTCCGGCCGCGCGCCAGCCCGCCGAACCCGAACAGGCCAAGAGCCCCGGCAGCCGCGTACGCCGCCCACTGCGCGGGCCCGAGTCCGGCGGCCCCCGCGGCCCCCGCGTGCGCCGGAAGCCCGAGCGCGGCGGCCGCCGACGACGGCAGGACGCCCGCCCACCACGACGTGGCCACGCACCCCGCCGCCCCGCACAACCCGGCCAGCACCCCCGCGCCCCCGGGCAGCACCCGGGCGGGCCGCTCCACCAGCTCGGGGTCGACCCGCGGCACGGACGGCCGGGCCGGTGCGGCGGCCGGGCGCCGCAGCCGCGGCTGCTCCCCCGTGCCCTGCCGGCGCCCGACGACCGCGGGCCGCGGCCGCTCCGGCACCGGGTCGGGGCCGTCACGGAACAGCAGGTGGA
>NZ_JBHXQZ010000101.1:0-28647 GCF_042717095.1 Streptomyces sp. NPDC058632
GAAGCGGGCCCCGCCGTTTTGCCCTTCACGTACTGCCCTTCACGTACTGCCGGTCCCCCGGTCAGTCGATGGAGGGCTTCTCCCGGCGCTCCGTGGCGGCACCCGAGTTGCCGCCGCCGCCGAGGCCACCGAAGTTGCCCATGGCGCCGGACAGGCCCTTGAGCGCGTCCCCGATCTCGCTGGGGACGATCCACAGCTTGTTGGCGTCGCCCTCGGCGATCTTCGGGAGCATCTGGAGGTACTGGTAGGAGAGCAGCTTCTGGTCGGGGTCGCCTGCGTGGATCGCCTCGAAGACCGTACGGACGGCCTGGGCCTCGCCCTCGGCCCTGAGGGCCGCTGCCTTGGCCTCACCCTCGGCGCGCAGGATCTGGGACTGCTTCTCGCCCTCGGCGCGCAGGATCTCGGACTGCCGGACACCTTCGGCCTGGAGGATCGCGGCGCGCTTGTCGCGGTCGGCGCGCATCTGCTTCTCCATCGAGTC
Source organism: Streptomyces sp. NPDC058632 (assembly GCF_042717095.1). Lineage (NCBI taxonomy): Bacteria > Bacillati > Actinomycetota > Actinomycetes > Kitasatosporales > Streptomycetaceae > Streptomyces > Streptomyces sp. NPDC058632. The sequence continues at coordinate 482 of NZ_JBHXQZ010000101.1, forward strand.
CTGGATGGAGGTGGGCGGCTCGATCGCCTTGAGCTCGACGCGGTTGACGCGGATGCCCCACTTGCCGGTGGCTTCGTCGAGGACGCCGCGCAGGGCGGCGTTGATCTCCTCGCGGGAGGTCAGGGTGCGCTCGAGGTCCATGCCGCCGATGATGTTGCGCAGGGTGGTGACGGTGAGCTGCTCGATCGCCTGGATGTAGCTGGCGACCTCGTAGGTGGCGGCCCGCGCGTCGGTCACCTGGTAGTAGATGACGGTGTCGATGTTGACGACCAGGTTGTCCTGGGTGATCACCGGCTGGGGCGGGAACGGGACGACCTGTTCGCGCAGGTCGATCCGGTTGCGGATGGTGTCGATGAACGGGACGACGATGTTGAGGCCCGCGTTGAGTGTGCGTGTGTAGCGGCCGAAGCGCTCGACGATGGCGGCGCTTGCCTGTGGAATGACTTGGATCGTCTTGATCAGGGCGATGAAGACCAACACCACCAGGATGATCAGAACGATGATGACCGGTTCCATCGTCGGTTCCCCGTACCCTTCTTCGCCTCGGCGCCTTCGGAAGATCTTACGGCTGTTGAGGATCTTGCTGATCGAGTCTGCCAGACCGTAGTACAACTCGCTGGCTGTTCGGTCCAGTTGTTGTCCTGTGGGAACACGTCGTACGAGGTCGGTCGCGCAGGTCGCGCGGTCACATGACGATGGCCGTGGCTCCCTCGATCTCCACAACGTCCACTTCCTGTCCGACTTCATAGACCTGACCGGAGTCGAGGGCACGTGCCGACCACACCTCACCGGCCAGTTTGATCCGGCCGCCGGAGCCGTCGACCCGCTCCAGCACGACGGCCTGTTTGCCCCTCAGGGCGTCCACGCCGGTGGCGTGTTGGGGGCGTTGTGTACGTTGTCGCTTCGCGATGGGCCGTACGACGGCGATGAGAGCGGTCGAGACGACGGCGAAGACCACGACCTGGGCCACGGCGCCGCCACCGAAGATTCCGGAGACCACCGCGGCGGCGACGGCGCCCACCGCGAGCATGCCGAGTTCGGGCATCGCGGTGATCACCAGCGCGATGCCGAGTACTGCCGCGCCGATCAGCCACCAGAGCCACGCGTCGATGTCCACGTGGTCATGGTAGGACCGCGCACCCGGTCACCGACAGGGCGCCGAGGCGTTTGAAAGGACCTTCTCCGCACGGGTTCTGAGCGAACGGAAGCCGCTGAGCCGGCCTCAGGCCATCGGCAGGCCCTGTGCGGTCCAGCGCTCGCCGACCTGTTCCACGAGCAGCGGGAGGCCGAAGCAGAGGGAGAGGTTGCGGGAGGTGAGCTCGAGTTCCAGCGGGCCGGCGGCGAGGACCTTGCCCTGGCGGATCATCAGCACGTGGGTGAAGCCGGGGGCGATCTCCTCGACATGGTGCGTGACCATGACCATGGAGGGGGCGATCGGATCGCGGGCGAGGCGGCCGAGGCGGCGTACGAGGTCCTCGCGGCCACCGAGGTCGAGGCCGGCGGCGGGCTCGTCGAGGAGCAGCAGTTCGGGGTCGGTCATCAGCGCGCGGGCGATGAGGGTGCGCTTGCGCTCGCCCTCGGAGAGGGTGCCGAACCTGCGGTCCACGAACTCGGACATGCCGAGACGGTCGAGGAAGGCGCGGGCGCGCTGCTCGTCGACCTCCTCGTACTCCTCCTGCCAGCCGGCGGTCATGCCGTAGGCGGCGGTCAGTACGGTCTGCAGGACCGTCTGGTGCTTGGGGAGCTTGTCGGCCATGCCGTTTCCGGCGATGCCGATGCGCGGGCGCAGTTCGAAGACGTCGGTGCCGGGGGCGCCGAGGGTCTCTCCGAGGATGGTGGCGGTGCCCGCGGTGGGGAACAGGTAGCTGGAGGCGATGTTGAGGAGAGTGGTCTTGCCGGCTCCGTTGGGACCCAGGATGACCCAGCGCTCGCCCTCCTTGACCGACCAGGAGACCTGGTCCACCAGAGCCCGGCCCTCGCGGACCACGGATACGTCCTGAAGCTCCAGAACATCGCTCATGAGCGCGTTGTCTCCCCTTGCAGTGTGGCCGGGTCCCGGCTGTGTCGTACACCTGTGGTCGGTCCGCCGCCCCCCATGGGCGCAGCCCTTCATGAAATCTACGCCACCGGTCGGCCCGGCCATCCCATCGGTCCGGTCCTTAGGGTGGGGGCATGCTCTCGGAACCACGTTCAGGACGTCTCACCTCATGGGGAAATGCCCTTGTTGCCGGTCTTGTCTCGCCGGACGACGCCGTGCTCGCCGTCGTCGGCGACGACGCGGTGCACCGGGTGGAGGGGGTGCCGGGCGAGTCCGCACCGGTGGGCCTCACGCTGGCGCTGGGGCGGCTGCGGGTGCTCGGGGTGACCGGGCTGCGGATCGCGCTGCCCACGCCGGGGCATCCGCTGGGGCTGAGCGGGCCGCCGGAGTTCAACGCGCGGGCGCTGGAGGCGGGGGAGGCGGTGATCGGTCACGGGGCCCCCTTCGGGCTGGTGCCCCGGGTGCGGGAGGCCGGGCCCGAGGGCGATGTGCATGTGGAGGTCGTCTGGCACTGCCTGCCGGTGCGGGAGGCGCCGCCCGCCGACGTGCCCTCGCTCGGCGAGGCGGAGCGGGAGCTGGCGGAGGCGCTGAGGGAGGCGACCGAGGTCCTGACGCGGCTGGACCTGGCCGGGTCGGGGCCGGTGGCCGAGGCGGCGATCGACGCGTACCGGGCGCGGGCGGAGGCGGGACGTCAGGTGCTGGCGCCGGGATATCCGCCGCGGGCGGTGCGGGTGCTGGAGCTGGCGCAGCGGGTCGGGGCGCTGGTCGCGCTGGCCCGTACGAACGGGCACGGGGGCGCGGTGAGCGCATCGGAGATGGCGGCGCGCGGGGAGGCGCTGCGGCCGGTGGAGCGGACGGCCCGGCGGGCGCAGGTCGCGGCGTACAACTCCGTGGTGGAGGAGCGGGAGCGGGGTTGAGGTGAGTGCTGGTCGACCCCGGTGATCCCGGCCATACCGACGACGCCGACCGGCCCCCCGGGTGGGGCCGGGAGGCCGGTGTCGTCACCGGGTCGGTGACAGGCGTCAGCCGTTGACCGCCACGTTGCCGAAGGCGGGGTTCAGCAGGCCGATCACGTTGACGCTGTTGCCGGAGACGTTGACCGGGACGTCGACGGGGACCTGGATGACATTGCCCGAGACGACGCCGGGGGACCCCACGGCCTTGCCGTCGGCGTGCGCGCCGTCGGTGGCGGAGGCCATACCCGTACCGGCGGCGAGCAGTCCGCCGGCCACCATCGTCACGGCCGCTGCCTTCTTCAGGTTCTTCACTTTCCGAGCCCTCCTCGCGGTCACCGCGGCAGGCGCCGCGGTACGTACGGAACAACGGCGGGGGCCGAAGAAGGATGCGCCATCCGGGGGCCATTCCCACGACAGTATGAATCTCGGACCGGAGGGGAACCATCCGCCCGGCCCCGAACGTCACGGCGCGCCGGACGTCACGTGCTCAACCCGTGCCGTACGGCCCACAGGGCGGCCTGGGTGCGGTCCGACAGGTCGAGTTTCATCAGGATGTTCGAGACGTGCGTCTTCACGGTCTTCTCGGACAGCACCAGGGCGCGGGCGATCTCCCGGTTGGAGCGGCCGTCCGCTATGAGGCCGAGCACCTCGCGTTCCCGCTCCGTGAGCGACCCGGCCCGGCCCTGACCCGAGTGGGTCTCCTCCTGGGCCAGCAGGGCGCCGGCGACCTCGGCCTGGAGGAGGACGTGCCCGGCGTGGACGGAGCGGATGGCGCCGGCGAGCGCGTCGGGGTCGATGTCCTTGTACACGTATCCGGCGGCGCCCGCACGCAGGGCCGGGACCACGGTGCGCTGCTCGGTGAAGCTGGTGACGATCAGCACGCGCGCGGGGTGGTCCAGTTCGCGGAGCCGGCGCAGGGCGTCCACTCCGTCCATGCCCGGCATCTTGACGTCCATCAGGATCACGTCGGGCCGCAACTCGTCGGCGAGGGCGACTCCTTCGGCTCCGTCCGCGGCCTCACCGACGACCTCGATGTCGTCCTGCACCTCCAGGAAGGTGCGCAGGCCCCGGCGGACCACCTGGTGGTCGTCGACCAGCAGCACCCTGATCGCGTCAGCCACCGGGAACCTCCATCTCGATCGTGGTGCCCTTGCCGGGCGCCGATTCCACGGTCAGGCTGCCGCCGACCCCGCTCGCCCGGTCGCGCATGGAGACCAGGCCGAGATGGCGTCCCGCGCGGCGGATGATCCCCGGGTCGAAGCCCTTGCCGTCGTCGGCGACCCGCAGGACGGCGCCGCTGCCCCGGCGTTCCAGGGTGACGTCCACACGGCCGGCCTCCGCGTGCCGCAGCGCGTTGTGCAGCGCCTCCTGGGCGACGCGCAGCACCGCTTCCTCCTGGGTGGCGGGCAGGGCGCGCGCACCGTGACCGGTGAAGGTCACGCGCGCGCTGTGGGCACGGTCGAGGACCTGGACCTGGGTGCAGAGGGTGGCGACGAGGCCGTCCTCGTCGAGGGCGGCGGGGCGCAGCTCGACGACCGCGGCACGCAGTTCTTCGGCGGCCTCGGCCGCCAGGGCGGCGACCTGCTGGAGTTCGCCCTTGGCCCGGGACGGGTCGCGGTCCACGAGGCGGGCGGCCGCCTGGGCGGTGAGGCGCAGGGAGAACAGTTTCTGGCTGACGGCGTCGTGGAGCTCGTGTGCGAGGCGGGAGCGTTCCTCGGCGATGGTCAGTTCGCGGCTGCGCTCGTAGAGCCGGGCGTTGGTGAGGGCGATCGCGGCGTGCTGGGCCAGGATGCCGAGCACGTCCTCGTCGTCCTGGGTGAAGCCGCAGGTGCCCGCCGGCCCGGGACCGCCCGAGGCCTGTGCGGGGTGTCCCTTGACGGGCCTCAGCTTGTTGGCGAGGAAGAGGGCCCCGATGACCTCGTCGCCGTCGCGGACGGGCAGGCCCAGGAAGTCGACCAGATCGGGGTGGGCGCTGGGCCAGCCCTCGAAGCGGGGGTCCCTGCGCACGTCGGCGAGGCGCTGGGGCCTGTCCTCGCGCAGCATCGCGGCGAGAATGCCGTGCTGGCGCGGGAGGGGGCCGATGGCCTTCCACTGCGCGTCACTGACGCCGTCGACCACGAACTGGGCGAAGCCGCCGTGGTCGTCGGGGACGCCGAGCGCGGCGTACTGCGCGTCGAGCAGCTCACGGGCCGAGGCGACGATCGTCTTGAGGACGTCGCGCACCTCGAGGTGCCTGCTCATGGCCAGCAACGCGGTGCTCACCGCGGCGAGACCGGACGGGGGACCGTGGCTCATGTCCTCACGGTACCGGCGGGCTCCGGCACCGCGGATCCGTCCGGCGACGGCGACGACCTGGACCGGAGGTCGTAGGACCCCGGGCGCACCGGGAGCCGCCGACGGCCGGTCGGAGCACCGGCCGAGACCCCTTACCCCGTGGCTTGCTTCAGCAACAGTCCGTGAGGAAAAAGGGTTCCGGGTGTGAGGCCGGGCATAGGACGCACATCACGTACGAACACGCATAGGAGATACATAACGGACACACACGCCGGGCGTATAGTCCGATTCGCCCGGCATGTGCACCCCTGATCCACTACTCGGCTTCGTACGTCACACCTTTGCCTCGCCATTTTGCGGCCGCTAAGAATGGCTCCCGTCGCTCAGTGCCGTGGGTTCTCCCCCATGGCGCCCGTGCCGGAACAACCACTGTCCCCACCGGACGTTGAGCGACCTCCGCGCTATTCGAAGAGGTCCCCCACCCATGTCGAAGAACTTCCTCATCCGTGGGCACGCCCGTGCTCTGAACCGCCATCACAAGATCGCCGTCGCCGGTGTCGCCGCCGTCGGCGCCGCGGCCATCGGTTTCTCGGCCACACCGAGCGACGCGTCGACGACCACCACGAGCGAGGCGGCCTCCACCGCGCGGATCGCCTACAGCACCGAGCCGATCAAGGACGTCAAGGGCACCGTCACCGACCAGCTGGCCGGCGCCGGTGTGAAGACCGAGTTGATCGCCGCGAAGAAGCAGGCCGCCACCGACGCCGCGGCCGAGAAGAAGACCGACGCGGCCGCCGCGAAGGAGAAGGCCGAGCGGGAGCGCGAGAGCGACCGGGCAGGACGCTCCGGCGACCGCCAGTGGGACGGCCCGCGCGGCGACACCGGCAAGCCCGCCCAGAAGCGCTACGCCGACAACCTCGACGGCTGGATCCGTGAGTCCCTGGACATCATGAAGAAGCGTGGTATCCCGGGTTCGTACGAGGGCATCCACCGCAACATCATCCGGGAGTCCTCGGGCAACCCGAAGGCCATCAATCTCTGGGACATCAACGCCCAGAACGGCATCCCGTCCAAGGGGCTGCTGCAGGTGATCCCGCCGACGTTCTCTGCGTACCACGTCCCGGGCACGTCGAAGAACATCTACGACCCGGTCGCGAACATCACCGCCGCCTGCAACTACGCGGCGGACCGGTACGGCTCCATGGACAACGTCAACAGCGCGTACTGAGGTCGGCGCGGACCTCTTCTCGCGACCTGACGCGAACGGATACGCCGAAGGGCGGCACCCTCCTGACGGGGTGCCGCCCTTCGGGGCGTACGGCGCGCGGACGGCCGCTCCGGCTACTTGCGCATGACCTCGGGCTCGTGGCGGCGCAGGAAGCGGGCCACGAAGAAGCCGCAGACCACACCGAGGGCGATGAGCGCGCCCATGTCCATGAACCAGGCCCCGGCCGTGTGCTCCCACAGCGGGTCGGTGTCGCCCGGCGTCTCCGGCGGGCTGATCCTGTTGAAGTCCAGCGTGGCACCGGCGGCGGCGACCGCCCAGCGCGACGGCATCAGGAACGAGAACTGGTTGACTCCGACCGCGCCGTGCAGCGCGAACAGGCAGCCGGTGAACACGACCTGGATGATCGCGAACATCACCAGCAGCGGCATGGTCTTCTCGGCGGTCTTCACCAGCGCGGAGATGATCAGGCCGAACATCATCGAGGTGAAGCCCAGCGCCATGATCGGGATGGACAGCTCGAGCAGGGTGAAGCCGCCGAGGACCAGCCCCTCCTCGGGGATCTCCCTGCTGGAGAAACCGATGATGCCGACCATCAGGCCCTGCAGCACGGTGACCATGCCGAGCACGAACACCTTGGACATCAGATACGCCGAGCGGGACAGACCGGTCGCGCGTTCCCGCTCGTAGATGACCCGTTCCTTGATCAGCTCACGTACGGAGTTCGCGGCGCCGGCGAAGCAGGCGCCGACCGCGAGGATCAGCAGGACCGTGGTCGCCGTGCCGTTCGGAATGGTCCGGCCGGCCGCGTTGGGCTCGTTCGGCAGCAGTCCCCTGTCGGGGTCGATGAGCAGGCTGACCAGGCCGAGCACGGCCGGCAGGACCACGGTCAGGGCGAGGAAGCCCTTGTCGGAGACGATCACCGAGACATAGCGGCGTACCAGTGTGACGAACTGCGACATCCAGCCCTGCGGCTTCGGCGGCCGCATCGCCTGCATCGCCGGGACCTGTACGGGCTGCGACGCGACCGCGTCGATGTCCGCGGCGTACATCTGGTAGTGCTGCGAGCCCTTCCAGCGGCCCGCCCAGTCGTAGTCGCGGTAGTTCTCGAAGGCGGAGAAGACGTCGGCCCAGGTGTTGTAGCCGAAGAAGTTCAGCGCCTCGTCGGGCGGGCCGAAGTAGGCGACGGAACCGCCGGGCGCCATCACCAGGAGCTTGTCGCAGATCGCCAGCTCCGCCACGGAGTGCGTGACGACGAGGACCGTGCGCCCGTCGTCGGCGAGTCCGCGCAGCAGCTGCATGACGTCGCGGTCCATGCCCGGGTCGAGGCCCGAGGTCGGCTCGTCCAGGAAGATCAGCGACGGCTTGGTGAGCAGCTCCAGGGCCACCGAGACCCGCTTGCGCTGGCCGCCGGAGAGGGACGTGACCTTCTTGTCCTTGTGGATGTCCAGCTTCAGCTCGCGCAGCACCTCGTCGATGCGGGCGTCGCGCTCGGCGGCCGTGGTGTCGGCCGGGAAGCGGAGCTTGGCCGCGTACTTGAGGGCCTTCTTGACGGTCAGCTCCTTGTGCAGGATGTCGTCCTGCGGGACCAGACCGATGCGCTGGCGCAGCTCGGCGAACTGCTTGTAGAGGTTCCGGTTGTCGTAGAGGACCTCGCCCCGGTCGGCGGGCCGGTATCCGGTGAGCGCCTTGAGCAGGGTGGACTTGCCGGAGCCGGACGGGCCGATGACCGCGACCAGCGACTTCTCGGGCACGCCGAAGGAGACGTCCTTGAGGATCTGCTTGCCGCCGTCGACCGTGACGGTCAGGTGCCGGGCGGAGAAGGAGACCTCACCGGTGTCGACGAACTCCTCGAGCCGGTCGCCCACGATCCGGAACGTCGAGTGGCCGACGCCCACGATGTCGGTCGGTCCGAGCAGCTGCGTGCCGCCCTTGGCGATCGGCATACCGTTGACGTAGGTGCCGTTGTGCGAGCCCAGGTCGCGGATCTCCATGCGACCGTCGGGCGTCGAGTGGAACTCGGCGTGGTTGCGGGAGACCTGCAGGTCGGAGACGACCAGATCGTTCTCCAGCGCACGGCCGATCCGCATCACGCGGCCGAGCGAGAACTGGTGGAACGTGGTCGGACTGCGGTCGCCGTACATCGGCGGCGCCCCCGCGGCACCCCCGGGACCCTGCTGCTGCGGGACGCGCGGCGCGGACTGCTGCGGTGCCGGCGGCTGCTGCCGGCCGCCCTGGGCCTGCGCCTGCTGCTGCCCCTGCTGGACCCAGCCCGGGGTCGCTCCCTGTACCCCCTGTACCCCCTGCGCGGCGTACGGCTGCTGCGGCTGTGCCTGCGGCGAGGCGGCCGGGGCCGCGGCGCCGGTCAGGGTCACGCGCGGCCCGTCGGTCGCGTTGCCCAGGTTCAGCGCCGTGTCGGAGCTGATCTCCAGATGGTGGATCCGCTGCCCCTGCGCGAACGTGCCGTTGGTGCTGCCGTGGTCCTCGACGACCCAGTTGCGGCCGTTGAAGCTGATCGTGGCGTGACGCCAGGACACCCTGGCATCGTCCACCACGACGTCCCCCTGCGGATCACGTCCCAGGGTGTACGACCTGGACGGATCGAGCGTCCAGGTCCGTCCGTTTGATTCCAGTACGAGTTCCGGCACTCCATGCCCCACTGAGTTGTCCCCCGAATTTCCCCCATCGCAGGGAGTCTAGGGATGTCGAACATCGGGGGGAACTATTTCAGGCTCGGTCCTCCGACCGAAATCCGGGCCTTGCGAAGCGGGCTCCCGGGCGCTGTGGGCGCCGCCATTGACGGGGTGGAAACCGGACCGGAGAGTGGTAATCCACGCGAGGGGGACATGCGCGGCCACCTCGCCGCGGAACGGATCGGATCGGGGGGTCTGCCGTGAACGCTGCCACGGGCGTCGGTACCGCGGGGCAGGACACGCGCGTGCCGTGGGTGGACGTCGTGATGTCCGCGGTCGCCGCGGTGAGCTGGGCGTTGATCGGGATGGCGGGGACGGCGGCGCTGGGGCTGCGGCTGCTGGACGCGGACTCGGCGGGTTCGCCGGGGCCGATGACGGCCGCTGTGGTGGCGCTGGCGGCCGGCGGTTCGGTCACCCCGTCCGGCGACGTGTCGGCGTTCGGGCTGTCGGGCGCGGAGGCGAGCACGGCCGTCGAGATCACGCCACTGGGGGTGAGTCTGGTCGGCGCGCTGCTGTTGTCGTACTTCTTCCTACGGTCCCTGCGGGCCGCGGGGACCGTGGTGTCACCGGCCGAACTCGTCGCCCGCGCGGGCACGGTCGTGGCGTTCTTCGTGGCGATGTCGGGCGGACTGGTGTGGGCGGGCCACGACGTCGTGACGTTCGACGGGGGTGCGCTGGGCCTGGACGACCTGCCGGGCGGTGGTGGGCTGGAGATTCCGGGGCTGGGTGACCTCGGGGACGTCGGGGGTCCGCTGCCGGACCGGATCGGCGACCTCGTCGAGGCGCGGGCGGCGGTCGGGTTCACCGTCGACACGGTGCCGACGCTGCTCGGTGGTCTGTGCTGGGCGGTCGGCATCCTGGCCGTCGCGTTGCTGGCGTCCCGGCGCACTCCGCTGCCGCGCGGCTGGGACGCCGCGCACCGCGTCGTACGGCCGGCCGTGTCCGCCCTGGTCGTGGCGGGGCTGGTGGCGGTGGCGGCGGGGCTCGCTGCGGCGGGGTACGCGGCGATCGGCGACGACCATCCCCGGCGGATCGCGGGAGCCGCCCTGCTGGGCGCGCCGAACGGGGTGTGGCTCGGCGTCCCGATCGGGCTGTTCGTGCCCTGGGACGGGCGGGCGACGGGTGCGCTGCTCGGTGTTCTGCCGCACCCCGTGGACGACCTGTTGCGCACGGGTTCCGATCGGCCGGTCACGCTGGCCCGGCTGGCCGAGCTCGACGGGCGGGTGTGGCTGCTGGCGGTGGCGGCCGCGGTGACGATGCTGCTGGCCGGCGTACTGGCCGCGGTGCGGACGCCACTGGGGGCGGCGGCCGGTGCGGGTGCCGTACGGGAGGGGGGTGCGGCGTTCGCCGGGCGGTGTGCGCTGCGGCTGGGGGTCGCGACGGCGTTGGCCCTTCCGTTGCTGGCCCGGCTGACGGAGGTGTCGGCGAACGCCTCGCTGTCCGTGCTCGGCTTCGACGCGTTCGGCGCGGGCTTGGAACTGCACGGGAACCTCGGCATGGCACTGCTCCTGGGGGCCGCCTGGGGTGCGGGCGCGGGCGCCGCGGGGGCGCTGCTGGCATGGGTGAGCGGGGCCGCGGGGCGGCGGGCGGCACCACTGGCGCGGGCGGCGGCCCCGGCGCGGGAGGGTGTCCGGGCCGGGGAGGGCTCGGGGGACACGGGAGGCGCGGCGGGTGCGGCGGGTGCGGGAAGTACGGAGGTCGTACGGGGCGTCGGGGCTGTCGACGGTACGGAGAGCGGGCCGCCGTCCGGGACGGGAGCCGGGCCGTATGTGCCGGGGGTGCCGTACCGGCCACCGGATCCGGGCACCAATCCGTATCTGGTCGTGCCGGAGGAGCTGCGGGAGCCGCAGGACGCGCGCCCGGGCGGGGAAGGGCGGCAGCGGCCCGGTCCGCCACCGGCACTCGGTGACATGCGGCCGCCCGGCCGGACGGCGGACGAGCCCGCCGGGGACGACGACATGCCGGGCGGACCGAACGCGGGCGGACCGGGCGACGACGGCGTCTCCGGTGCTCCCACCGTGATCCGCCCCGTCGGGCCGCCTCCGCGCGGCCGGCCCCGAGGCGGCCGGCCCGGGAGCGGCGGGGCCGGCCGGGGTTCCGGGCCGTCGGTCGGGAGGCGGTCGCCGTTGTGGCCGGACGAGGGGCCGCCGCCCCCGCCGCCTCCTCCCCCGGCGCCGCGCAGGCCCGGCGGCGGGCGGTGAGGGAGACGGAGCGGAGGCGGGGAGGGACCGCGAGGGAGACGGCGCCCGGGGCCCGTAAGGTCCGGGACACCTCGGCGACGCCGAGAGTTCGCTGTCCGCCAGACGGACCTCGGGCGCGCGGGGCACTGCGTGCCGGATACGGTGGGAACACCATGAGCGCATCGCAGACCTCGGACGTTCCCACGCTCCTTGTCAAGATCTTCGGCAAGGACAGGCCGGGCATCACAGCCGGCCTCTTCGACACTCTCGCCGCCTACTCCGTCGATGTGGTCGACATCGAGCAGGTCGTCACGCGTGGCCGAATCGTGCTGTGCGCGCTCGTGACCGAGCCGGCGCAGGGCCTGGAGGGCAATCTGCGGGCGACCGTCCACAGCTGGGCGGAGTCCATGAAGCTCCAGGCGGAGATCATCTCCGGCATCGGCGACAACCGCCCGCGCGGGCTCGGCCGTTCCCTGGTCACCGTGCTGGGCCACCCGCTCACCGCCGAGACAACGGCGGCGATCGCCGCGCGGATCACCCGGTCCGGCGCCAATATCGACCGTGTCTTCCGGCTCGCCAAGTACCCGGTGACCGCGGTGGAGTTCGCGGTGTCCGGGGTGGAGACGGAGCCGCTGCGCACCGCCCTGGTGACCGACGCGGCGAAGCTCGGGGTCGATGTCGCCGTCGTCGCGGCCGGGCTGCACCGGCGGGCTCAGCGTCTGGTCGTCATGGATGTGGACTCCACGCTCATCCAGGACGAGGTGATCGAGCTCTTCGCCGCCCACGCCGGGTGCCAGGACAAGGTCGCCGAGGTGACCGAGGCGGCGATGCGCGGGGAACTGGACTTCGAGCAGTCGCTGCACGCACGCGTGCAGTTGCTGGCGGGGCTGGACGCCTCCGTGGTGGACAAGGTGCGCAGCGAGGTACGGCTGACGCCGGGCGCCCGCACCCTGGTCCGCACGCTGAAGCGGCTCGGCTACCAGGTGGGTGTGGTCTCCGGGGGGTTCACCCAGGTCACGGACGATCTGAAGGAGAGGCTGGCGCTGGACTTCGCCCACGCCAACACCTTGGAGATCGTCGACGGGAAGCTGACCGGCCGGGTCACGGGCGAGATCGTGGACCGGGCGGGCAAGGCGCGGCTGCTGCGCCGGTTCGCCGCCGCAGCGGGGGTTCCGCTGTCGCAGACCGTGGCGATCGGCGACGGCGCGAATGACTTGGACATGCTCAACGCGGCGGGTCTCGGTGTCGCCTTCAACGCCAAGCCGGTGGTACGTCAGGCCGCCCACACCGCGGTGAACTTCCCTTTCCTGGACACCGTCCTGTATCTGCTGGGCATCACGCGCGAAGAGGTCGAGGCGGCGGACGTCCTCGACCCGGAGTGAGCCGCGCGAAGGATTCGCGGCCGCCCGGCGCCCTTGCGGGAGCGGGGCCCGGCATCCGGTCCACGCCGTCGGTGCCGGGCCCCGCTGTCATGCCGCGAGGGTCACTCGCTGGGAGCCCAGTAGTCGAGCAGGGTGGCGCCGCCCGGCTCCAGCGACTTCCAGGAACCGGTGAAGGACAGCACGGCGAACGCGGCGGCCGGACAGCCGCGGCGGCTCATCCGCTCGCCCGCGTCCCCTTCGGCCGATCCGGCGAGGATCTCGGCCGCTCCCTGGACGCCGGGGTTGTGGCCGACGAGGAGCACGTTCTGCGCGTCGTCCGGGGTTTCGTTCAGCAGGGCGATCAGCTCACCGGGTGAGGCCTCGTAGATCCGCTCCTCGTACACGGTCTTCGGTCGCTGCGGGAACTCGTGAACCGCGAGTTTCCACGTCTCCCGGGTCCGGGTCGCGGTGGAGCACAGGGCCAGGTCGAAGGCGATGGCGGAGTCGACGAGCTTGCGTCCGGCGACCGCGGCGTCCGTCCTGCCGCGCTCGGCGAGCGGGCGCTCGTGGTCGGTCACCGGTGGCCAGTCGGCCTTCGCATGCCGGAAAAGGACAATCCTGCGAGGTTCTGCGACGCTCATGTGACCCAGCTTCGCACGAAACAGGCCATGAGGCGCAGGGAGTTGGAGGCCGTTTCCGGGGTACTCAGCGGGCTATGAGCTGCTGTGCCCGCTCGATGAGGTGGGTGATCCCGGGCTCGGCGGCCGCCGCGTGCGCGTCGGCGGGGTTCAGGATCAGGGTGAGCAGCACGACGAAGGCGAGCGTGGGCAGGGCGAGGGCCCACCACGGCAGCCGGATGTCGACGCCGCCCCGGGAGGCCGGGTGGGGCCGGGTGTGCGTGCGCGCCGACATGGGGCCTCCGCTCTTCGAGGGGTCCGCGTCTCGCGGCCACATCTCGAAGGTATGTACTCCCGGGCCGTCGACCCATCCGGTGACCCACCCACTTGACCCTGAGCCTGGCCCCCTAGGGGATGGGGGTGCCGGCACCCCCATGAGCCCTCGGCCCGGGCGGCGGGGGTGTCACGGCGCCAGGATGCTCGCGATCACACCGATGACGATGAAGATGGCGAAGAACGCGCCGAAGACGAGCAGCATCTTCTTCTGGCCGTTCTGGGGGTTCGGGTCGAGGACTGGCATGGGGCAAGTCTCGCACCCGCCGGCGGTCCGGTGTGCTCCGGGGTGAGGCGGGGCGGGACAGGGTGAGGGCGCGGAAAACCGGAGGGCCCCGGCTCAGCGGGTGGCCGCCGCATCGTCCTCCACCGTGCGGGCCCGGCCCGCCAGCACGCCGGCGATCATCTGCGGGATCAGCAGGGCGGACATGAGTGCGAGGGGGAGGCCCCAGCCGCCGCTGTGCTGGTAGAGGATGCCCACCAGGAGGGGGCCCGGGATGGAGATCAGATAGCCGGTGCTCTGCGCGAAGGCCGACAGCCCGGCCACACCCGCGCCGGACCTGGCCCGCATCCCGACCATGGTGAGCGCGAGCGGGAAGGCGCAGTTGGCGATGCCCAGCAGCAGTGCCCAGACCGGGGCGCCGGCGGCGGGCGCCATGTACAGCCCGGCGTATCCGATCAGGCCGCTCACGCCGAGCACGACCACGATGGGGCCCTGCCGGGGCAGCCGTGTGGCGACGCGCGGGATGACGAAGGCGAGCGGCACCCCCATCACCATGGTGAGCGCGAGGAGCAGCCCGGCGGTGCTCGCGGATACGCCCGCGTCCCGGAAGATCTGCGCCATCCAGCCCATGGTGATGTAGGCGGCGGTCGCCTGGAGTCCGAAGAAGACGGCGAGTGCCCAGGCGGTCCGGCTGCGGGTGATCCGCAGCTCGGGTGCGGGCTCCTGCTCCTGTGACGGGTGCCGCCCGGACACCCGCTGCCCCCGTGCGTCCTCTCCCGGCGTGTGCCGTTCCGTCCTGGGCCGCTCCCGCGCGGGCGTCCGCTCCGCCGGACCCCGGCCCCGCTTCCCCACGAACGGGAGCCAGGGCAGTACGGCGGCCGCGGCGAGCGCGGCCCACAGGGCGAGTCCCGACTCCCAGTTCCCGCCCAGCGCCTCGGCCGCCGGCACGGTCACCGCGGCGGCCAGGGCCGTGCCGAGGGCGAGGGCCATGGAGTACAGGCCGGTCATGGAGCCGACCCGGTCCGGGAACCACTGCTTGACGATGACCGGCATCAGGACGTTGCTGACGGCGATGCCCATGAGCGCGAGGGCGCTGGCCGCCAGGAAGCCCGCCGTGCTCCCCGTGAACGGACGGATCAGCAGACCGGTGCCGATGGCGGCCATGCCGGCGCACACCACCGCACCCGGTCCGAAGCGGCGGGCCAGCCGCGGGGCGGTGACACCGAAGACGGCGAAGCACAGCGGGGGCACGGAGGTGAGCAGCCCGGCCGTGGTGCCGCTCATGCCGAGTCCGGTACGGACCTCCTCGAGCAGTGCCCCGAGGCTGGTGATGGCGGGGCGGAGGTTCAGCGCCGCCACCACGATGCCGACGACGAGCAGCCGTATCGTCCACGCGCGCGTGCCGGCCCGTCCGGCCTCGCCCGCCCCCCTGTCACCGGGCTCCGTGCCGTCGGACGCCGGAGCCTTTGTGCGCGCCGTCGTGGACGTGACCGTCCGGGATTCCTCACCAACCATGATGTCCATCATAGAATCATGGGATGATTGGTTGTCCATGTCGGAGGCGCCACCCGACGCCGCCGCCGTGCGAAGGTGTGCCATGCCCCTGAGTCATCCCCGCCGTTCCGCACTGTCCGAGCAGGTCATCGCCGCCCTGCGCGCCCAGATCACCTCGGGTGAGTGGCCGGTCGGCTCCCGCATTCCGACCGAGCCGGAGCTGGTCGAGCAGCTGGGGGTGGCCCGTAACACGGTCCGCGAGGCCGTCCGCGCGCTGGCGCACAACGGGCTGCTGGCCATCCGCCAGGGCTCGGGCACGTATGTCGTCGCCACGAGCGAGCTGGCGGGTGTGATGCACCGCCGCTTCGCCGACGCCGACCCCGGGCACATCGCGGAACTGCGCTCCACCCTGGAGGCGTCCGCGGCGCGGCTGGCCGCACGGCGACGCACCGAGAAGGACCTCAAGCAGCTCGACACGCTGCTGCTGCGCCGGGAGGAGGCCTGGGAGTCCGGTGCGGCGGAACCGTTCGTGGCGGCGGACGCCACCTTCCACCTCGCCGTCGTGGCCGCGTCCCACAACGACGTACTGATCGCCCTGTACGCGGACCTGAGCGAGGTGCTGCGGGACTGGCTGCGCGACGACGTGGGCCAGGAGCTGACCCCGGAGACGCACATGGACCACGCGCGGCTGCTGGACGCGATCCGCGCGGGTGACGCGGCGACGGCGGCCGAGGAGGCCGCCTCCTACCCGCTCGTGTGCCGTCCGGGGCGCGTCAGCCCGCCTTCCGGTGGCTGATCCACGCCGTCCCGACCTCGTCCCAGCAGCGTCCGGCGAGCCGTACGGTCTGCGCGGGTCCGGCGGCCACCGGGGGGCTGTCGCTGTCGAGGTCCCACCAACGGAGGCACTCGATGTGCAGGCGCACGTGATCGGTGTCCGGGTAGGGGTTGTGGCAGTACGCGGTCACCCAGGACCCGTCGACCCCGATCCGGCAGGCGGCACCGAACGGATCGTCGGCCGCCGCGTCGCCAGGCCCGTCGTCGTCCGATCCCGCGTCGGCGGGGTGCACGCGCGCGTGCGGCATCGCGTCGTACGGCATCGCGTCGTACGACAGGATCGGCACGAGTCCGATACCCGCAGCGACGGCGACGGTCATCGAGGCCAGGCGGTAGAAGCGCACAAGGGGACCTCCTCGGCCGTGCTGGGGAGGGGGGATCACGCGGCGGACGTGTACTCCACAGTGCCCTGGTGCCGCCGGATCCCGCCCGCTGTGCTGAGCCGGCCGGGTGACGTGGCCGAGGGCCCGCACCCTCCCGGGGGTACGGGCCCTCGACGACTTCTGCGGGCGGCTGCCGCGGGCGGGAGCCGGCGAAAGCCTAGGCGCCGACGGCGTGCAGCCCGCCGTCCACGTGGACGATCTCGCCCGTGGTCTTCGGGAACCAGTCGCTCAGCAGGGCGACGACCCCGCGGCCGGCCGGCTCCGGGTCCTTCAGGTCCCACTCCAGCGGGGCCCGGTGGTCCCACACGGAGGCCAGCTCGCCGAAGCCCGGGATGGACTTGGCGGCCATGGAGCCGATCGGGCCCGCCGAGATCAGGTTGCAGCGGATGTTCTGCTTGCCCAGGTCACGCGCCATGTAGCGGCTGGTCGCCTCCAGCGCGGCCTTGGCCGGGCCCATCCAGTCGTACTGCGGCCAGGCGTACTGCGCGTCGAAGGTGAGGCCGACGACGGAACCGCCGCTCTGCATCAGCGGCAGGCAGGCCATGGTCAGGGACTTCAGGGAGAACGCCGAGACGTGCATGGCCGTGGCGACCGACTCGAACGGCGTGTTGAGGAAGTTGCCGCCCAGCGCGTCCTGCGGCGCGAAGCCGATGGAGTGCACGACGCCGTCGAGGCCGCCGAGCTCCTCACCCACGATGTCGGCGAGACGGCCCAGGTGCTCCTCGTTGGTCACGTCGAGCTCGATGACCTTGGTGGGCTTGGGGAGCTTCCTGGCGATGCGCTCGGTCAGCGTGGGCCGCGGGAACGCGGTGAGGATGATCTCGGCGCCCTGTTCCTGGGCCAGCCGGGCCGTGTGGAAGGCGATGGAGGACTCCATCAGCACGCCGGTGATCAGGACGCGCTTGCCCTCGAGAATTCCGCTCATGTCGTTCAGTGACCCATTCCCAGTCCGCCGTCAACGGGAATGACGGCTCCAGTGATGTACGAGGCGTCGTCCGAGGCGAGGAACCGCACCGCGGCGGCGATCTCCTCGGGCTGCGCGTACCGGCCGAGCGGCACCTGCGACACGATGCCCGCCCGCTGCTCGTCGGTGAGCACCTTGGTCATGTCGGTGTCGACGAAGCCGGGCGCGACGACGTTGAAGGTGATGTTGCGCGAGCCCAGCTCCCGGGCGAGGGAGCGCGCGAAGCCGACCAGGCCGGCCTTGGACGCGGCGTAGTTCGCCTGTCCCGCCTGGCCGGCCAGGCCCACCACCGAGGAGATCAGGACGACCCGGCCCTTACGGGCACGCAGCATGGCGCGGTTGGCGCGCTTGACGATCCGGAAGGTGCCGGTGAGGTTGGTGTCGACGACCGAGGTGAAGTCCTCCTCGGACATGCGCATCAGGAGCTGGTCCTTGGTGATGCCGGCATTGGCGACGAGCACCTCGACCGGGCCGTGCTGGGCCTCGATCTCCTTGTAGGCCTGCTCCACCTGCTCGGAGTCGGTGATGTCGCACTTGACGGCGAGGAAGCCCTTGGGCGGCTCACCCGAGCGGTACGTGATCGCGACCTTGTCACCGGCATCGGCGAACACGCGGGCGATGGCGAGGCCGATGCCCCGGTTGCCTCCGGTGACGAGAACCGAGCGGCTCAACGGATCACCCTTTCGATAGCGGTCTGGAGCCCCTGCGACACAGGCGCCTTCCCCGAAAACCTATCGGTCGGAGCGCCTCGAAGGACATTGGGGCACCGACAGTGGCCGATGGGACTCACTGTCGGATCCCTACAGAAACGCCCGGTTCCCAGTCCGCCGTACCGGGTGCGTGGGCGGACAGTCCTTCGGCGCGAGCGGTCTCGGGCATTCTGCGGTCGTAGGTCACCAGGGCGGTCAGGTCGTCCCGCAGCGAGAGCGCGCCGGCCACGTGGATCGCCTCCAGCGTCCTCAGGCGTCCGACCAGCAGGGCGGCTCCGTCGCGCACCTCGCGGGTGAGGAGGACCCCGGTGATCCGGGCGTCCAGGTCCTCCATCAGGCCTTGACGAGGTTGGTCGCGTTCCGGTTCACGTGGTCCTTGAAGGGAGTGCTGTTCTCCTGTCCGGACTCTCCGATCGCCTGCGACCGGTCCGCCTCCAGCCCCGGCTTCCCGGCGAGGACCCGCTCCCCCAGCTCCCGGAGGACCAAGCCGTCCTGGGGTGCTTCCTCCCGCAGGACGGCGGCGGTGTGCAGGGCCCGGGCGACGACGGTCGTGATGCCGGTCACGGCGTCCATTCCTCGCAGGGCACGGGGGTGACGGCCGCACCCGGACTCGGTCCGGGCCGACCGGGGTGATCGGCGTGACCGGGATGCCGTCGTGGCCGATGCGGGACACCACGCTGCTCAGCCGGTCGGTGTGGTCCGGGCACGGGCAGTACAGCGTGTCCGGTGGGCCTCCGACGTGAGCGCCCGCCCGTCGGCGACGAGCCGCTTGAGGACCGCCCTGACCTCCTTGCTCGGATGGTCCGCCGCAGCGATCTCGCGTCCGACCACATACGCCCCCACAAGCCTTCGCCCGTCGCGGAGCCGACCGTCAAGCTCGAGCAGGTCGATAAGCGCACCCGCCCTACTGACACTGGCCGAAATCACAACTCAGCCGACACAGCGGGTCGTTGCGGAAGACGATCGTCAACTACGGCCGGACGGGACACGGGTCGTCCGGGACGCGGACCGCGCACTCCGCCCACACGGTCTTGCCCGGCCCCATTCGCCCGTCCACGCCCCAGCGGTCGGCGACGGCTTCCACGAGGAGCAGGCCTCGTCCGCCTTCGGTGTCCGCGGCGGGCCGGCCCGCCGGTTCGGGGAGCTCCGGGTGCGCCGGATGGGTGTCGGACACCTCGACGCGGACGAGTCCCGCGGTCCGGTCACAGGTGAGCCGCAGCTCGAAGTCGCGTCCGGGGACGCGGCCGTGGAGGACCGCGTTGGCGGCGAGTTCGGCCACGACGAGGGTGACGGTGTCGGAGACCGGGCTGCCGTAGGGCAGCCCCCACAGGTCGAGCCGGTGCGTGGCGAGTCTGCGGGCGAGACGCGCGCCGCGGCGCGTGGCGGAGAACCGCTGGGCGAACACACTTACGGTAACGGCCTCTTGGGCCCGTGGCGCTGGCATGCGCCCAGCGTTCCGCCCCCTCCCGGCCCTCAACAGGGACGACACCCATACAGGTGCGGCTGTATCGGCGCACACTCTGGACTGGGTGGGTCACTCCCCGTGACCCTGGGTGGGTCGGGCGGGGTTGAGCGAGGCGTGGAGACGCGGACACGGGAGGCATGCGGCGATGAGGGCGGACCACGGCGGAGGCGGAAACGGCGGCGCGAACGGCACGGAGGCGGAACTCTCCGACAGTCTGAAGACCTTCGGCGTGGTCCTCAAGGCACTGCGCGAGGAATCCGGCCTGACCCAGGAGGAGTTCGCGCGGCAGGTGCGGTACTCGGCGGCGTACGTCGCCAAGATCGAGCAGGGGAAGCGGTTCCCGCCGGCGGACCTGCCCGCGCGGGCGGAGGAGGTCCTGGGGCCGGTCGCGCTCAAGGTCCTCACGGCGGCGGCGAAGAGCCTGACACGGAGGGCGGGGCTGGCGTCGTGGTTCCGGCAGTGGGCGGGGATCGAGGAGGAGGCAATCTCCTTGTATGCGTATGAATGCCGGGCGGTTCCAGGGTTGTTGCAGCCGGAGGGGTACGCGCGGGCAGTGTTCGAGCGCAATCTGCCGCCGCTCTCACAGGAGCAGATCGAGCGACAGGTACGCGCGAGGATGGAGAGGCAGGAGCTCCTGACCTCGCGGCCGAACACAGCCTTCAGCTTCGTCATCGAGCAAGGCATCCTGGAGCGGTGCGTTGGGGGAACCACCGTCGCCAACGAGGTCATCGACCACCTTCTCCTTGTTGGACAGCGGCACAACGTGGAGATCCAGGTCATGCCACTTCGGCAAGAAGAACACTGTGGCGTCGAGGGACAGATGTACCTGGCTGAGACACCGGCTCACCAGTGGATCGGCTACACCGAGGGGCAGCGATCAAGCAACCTGATCACCGCCCCGAACGACCTGAGTGTCCTCCTCCAACGCTATGGCAAACTGCGTGCCCAGGCCCTGGACTGCCGGGCTACCGTGAGCCTGCTGGAACAGATGCGAGGAGCACTATGAGCACCACTGATCAGCTGCGCTGGTTCAAGAGCAGCTACAGCGGGGGCGAGGGTGACAACTGCGTCGAGGTCGCCGTGCGCCCCGAGGCCGTCCACATCCGCGACTCCAAGGACAAGCGCATCCGCCCTCTCGTCGTCACGCCGACCGCCTGGGCGGCGTTCGCGGCCGGCGCGTCTCTGGACGGCTGAGTTCGCGTCGTACGTGGCATCGGCGGGCGGGTACGGGAGTTGCTTCCGTACCCGCCCGCTGATCTGCGCCACCGGCCTTTCCGGAGGAGCCCGGGCGGTGAGACATGGTTCACTGCCTCCGACGGTCACCACAGGCAAGCGCCCGAAGGGATCTCTCCAACCGTGCCCCATGAAGTCGATCAGTCGTTTCTGGCGCTCCCCCTACGCCCCCTCGCCGACGCCGCGCTCGCGCGGGCGCGGTCGCTGGGGGCCGAGCACGCGGACTTCCGCCTGGAGCGGGTGCGCGACGCGTCCTGGCGGCTGCGGGACGCCAGGCCGGCCGGGTCGTCGGACACCACCGACCTGGGGTACGCGGTGCGCGTGGTGCACGGCGGGACGTGGGGTTTCGCGGCCGGCGTGGATCTCACCCCGGACGCCGCCGCCAAGGTCGCCTCGCAGGCCGTGGCGATGGCGAAGCTGTCCGCCCGGGTGATCAGTGCGGCGGGGTCGACGGAGAGGGTGGAGCTGGCCGACGAGCCCGTGCACTCCGAGAAGACCTGGGTGTCGTCGTACGAGATCGACCCGTTCACCGTGCCCGACGCGGAGAAGGCCGGGCTGCTGGCCGAGTGGAGCGCGCGGCTGCTGGCGGCGCGCGGGGTGGACCACGTGGACGCCTCACTGCTCACCGTGCACGAGAACAAGTTCTACGCCGACACCGCGGGGACCGTCACCACGCAGCAACGGGTACGGCTCCACCCCGTGTTCACGGCCGTCTCCGTCGACGAGTCGAGCGGTGAGTTCGACTCCATGCGCACCCTCGCGCCGCCCGTGGGGCGTGGCTGGGAGTACCTGACGGGCACCGGCTGGGACTGGGCCGACGAGCTGGAGCGGATTCCCGGGCTGCTGGCCGAGAAGATGCGCGCGCCGAGCGTCGAGCCGGGCCTGTACGACCTGGTCGTGGACCCGTCCAACCTGTGGCTGACCATCCACGAGTCCGTCGGGCACGCCACCGAGCTGGACCGGGCCCTCGGTTACGAGGCCGCCTACGCCGGCACCTCCTTCGCCACCTTCGACCAGCTCGGCACACTCAAGTACGGCTCGGAGCTGATGCACGTCACCGGCGACCGCACCGCCGAGCACGGACTGGCGACCGTCGGGTACGACGACGAGGGAGTCGAGGCGCAGTCCTGGGACCTGGTGAGGGACGGGACGCTGGTCGGCTACCAGTTGGACCGGCGGATCGCGAGGCTGACCGGGTTCGAGCGGTCCAACGGGTGCGCGTTCGCGGACTCCCCCGGGCATGTGCCGGTGCAGCGCATGGCCAACGTGTCGCTGCGGCCGGATCCGGCCGGGATGTCGACCGAGGACCTGATCGGGGGCGTGGACCGGGGTATCTACGTCGTCGGTGACCGGTCGTGGAGCATCGACATGCAGCGCTACAACTTCCAGTTCACCGGGCAGCGCTTCCACCGGATCGAGAACGGGCGGCTGGCGGGGCAGCTGCGGGACGTCGCCTACCAGGCCACGACCACCGACTTCTGGGGCTCCATGGCGGCGGTCGGCGGGCCGCAGACGTACGTCCTCGGGGGTGCCTTCAACTGCGGCAAGGCCCAGCCGGGGCAGATCGCGGCGGTCTCGCACGGCTGCCCGTCCGCCCTCTTCAAGGGCGTCAACATTCTGAACACCACGCAGGAGGCGGGCCGATGAGGGGCAGTGTCGCACTCGGCCGGGGGTCCGGGGGTCGTCCCCCGGGACAACACAGCCTGAACACCACGCAGGAGGCGGGTCGATGAGCGCGCGCACCAGCAAGCCGTACGAGATCGTCGAGCGTGCTCTCGCGCTGTCCCGGGCCGACGGCTGTGTCGTGATCGCCGACGAGCGGTCGAGCGCCAATCTGCGCTGGGCGGGCAACTCGCTCACCACGAACGGTGTCACGCGCGGGCGCACGCTCACCGTCATCGCCACCGTGGACGGCCAGGAGGGCACCGCGTCCGGCGTGGTGTCCCGGTCCGCGGTGACGGTCGACGAACTGGAGCCCCTGGTGCGGGCCGCCGAGGCCGCCGCGCGGGGTGCCGGCCCCGCCGAGGACGCCCAGCCGCTGGTCACGGGCGTGGCCGAGTCCCCCGGGTTCACCGAGGCGCCCGCGGAGACGTCGTCCGCCGTGTTCGCCGACTTCGCGCCGGCGCTCGGGGAGGCGTTCGCACGTGCCCGTGCGGGCGGGCGGGAGTTGTACGGCTTCGCCCACCACGAGCTGGTGTCCAGCTACCTCGGCACGTCCACGGGGCTGCGGCTGCGGCACGACCAGCCGGGCGGGACGCTGGAGCTCAACGCCAAGTCGCCGGACCGTACCCGCTCGGCGTGGGCGGGCCGCTCCACGCGGGATTTCAAGGACGTCGACCCGGCGGCGCTCGACGCCGAGCTGGCCCTGCGGCTGGGCTGGGCCGAGCGGCGGCTCGAGCTGCCCGCCGGCCGGTACGAGACGCTGCTGCCGCCGACCGCGGTGGCGGACCTGCTGATCTACCAGCTGTGGTCGGCCTCGGGGCGGGACGCGGTCGAGGGGCGCACGGTGTTCTCCAAGCCGGGCGGCGGCACCCGGGTCGGCGAGCGGCTGACCGGGCTGCCGCTGACCCTGCGCAGCGACCCGGACGAGCCGGGCCTGGAGTCGGCGCCGTTCGTGATCGCGCACTCCTCCGGCGGCGACCGGTCGGTGTTCGACAACGGGCTGCCGCTGACGGCCACGGACTGGGTGCGCGAGGGCGAGCTGAACCGGCTGACGACCAGCAGGCACAGCGCGGGCCTGACCGGGCTGCCGACGGCGCCCGGCATCGACAACCTGATCCTGGACGGCGGCGGCGACCGCTCCCTGGAGGAGATGGTCGCGGCCACGGATCATCGTGGGCCCTGCCTGCTGCTGACCTGTCTGTGGTACATCCGCGAGGTGGACCCGGCGACCCTGCTGCTCACCGGGCTGACCCGGGACGGTGTCTACCTCGTCGAGAACGGCGAGGTCGTCGGCGAGGTCAACAACTTCCGGTTCAACGAGTCGCCGGTGGACCTGCTGGGCCGGGCCACGGAGGCGGGCCGTACGGAGAAGACGCTGCCCAGGGAGTGGGGCGACTGGTTCACCAGGGCCGCGATGCCCGCGCTGCGGGTCCCCGAATTCAATATGAGTTCCGTCAGCCAGGGCGTATAACCTCGTAGGCGTTCGGAAACCGAAGCAGCACCGAGGAGACGCGAGAACCGTGACGGACATCGTCGACGAGCTGAAGTGGCGCGGGCTGTTCGCCCTGTCCACCGACGAGGACGCCTTGCGCAAGGCGCTCGCGGACGGTCCTGTCACGTTCTATTGCGGCTTCGACCCGACCGCGCCGTCACTGCACGTCGGACATCTGGTGCAGGTGCTCACGGTGCGCCGGCTCCAGCAGGCCGGGCACCGGCCGCTGGCGCTGGTCGGCGGCGCCACGGGCCTGATCGGCGACCCCCGCCCGACGGCGGAGCGCACGCTGAACGAGCCGGAGACGGTGTCCGGCTGGGTGGACCGGCTGCGTGGCCAGATCGAGCCGTTCCTGTCCTTCGAGGGCGAGAACGCGGCGGTCATGGTCAACAACCTCGACTGGACGCAGAACCTGTCCGCGATCGAGTTCCTGCGGGACGTGGGCAAGCACTTCCGCGTCAACAAGATGCTGACGAAGGACTCCGTCGCACGGCGGCTGGAGTCCTCCGAGGGCATCAGTTACACGGAGTTCAGCTACCAGCTCCTGCAGGGCATGGACTTCCTCCAGCTGTACCGGCGCTACGGCTGCACGCTCCAGCAGGGCGGCAGCGACCAGTGGGGCAACCTCACGGCCGGGCTCGACCTGATCCACCGCCTGGAGCCGCACGCCGAGGCGCACGCGCTGGCGACGCCGTTGATGACGAAGGCGGACGGCACCAAGTTCGGCAAGACCGAGGGCGGGGCCGTCTGGCTCGACCCGGAGATGACCACGCCGTACGCGTTCTACCAGTTCTGGCTGAACGTCGACGACCGGGACATCTCGACGTACATGCGCATTCTGTCCTTCAGGTCCCGCGAGGAGCTGGAGGCGTTGGAGGCGCAGACGGCGGAGCGTCCGCAGGCGCGCGCCGCGCAGCGCGCCCTGGCGGAGGAGCTGACGACGCTGGTGCACGGCGCCGGCCAGACGGCCGCCGTGATCGCCGCGTCGAAGGCGCTGTTCGGTCAGGGCGAGCTGGCGGAGCTGGACGAGCGGACGCTGGCGGCGGCCCTCTCGGAGCTGCCGCACGTCCGGGTCGCCGAGCTCGGTCCGGTCGTCGACCTGTTCGCCGAGGTCGGCCTGGTGCCCAGCAAGTCGGCCGCGCGGCGCACGGTGAAGGAGGGCGGTGCCTACGTGAACAACGTCAAGGTCATCGCCGAGGACGCCGTCCCCGCGAAGGAGGACCTGCTGCACGGCCGCTGGCTGGTGCTGCGCCGGGGCAAGAAGAACCTGGCGGCGGTGGAGGTCACGCCCGCCTGAGCCCGCGCCCGTCGCACGGGCGCGTCGTGTGGACGTCCGGTGTGCCGCACCGGACGCGCGCGGCGTGCCCGCGTGACCGGCGCGCGTCGGTCAGGTCCGTCGTGCGCGCTTGCCCCGCATCTGCATGTACAGCATGTCGACGACGAACACGATGACGACCGCCGCCACCAGCTGGAAGATGTGCCGGCCCCAGTCGATGCCCGGGGTCTCCCCGATACCGAAGCCCCGTGCGATGGCGTTGCCCGCGATGGCGCCGAGGATGCCGCAGATGGTGGTCAGCCACAGCGGGCTGTGCTGCTTCCCCGGGATGATCGCCTTCGCGATCAGACCGAGCACGAACCCCACGATGATCGCCCACAACCAGCCCATGGCTTCCTCCTGAGACGCCTTGACACGGACATTACGGCCAGTGTCGACCCGGATCCGTTACGCCGCATGTCGGCCGGACCGTACGCGCGGCGGCGCAGGCCGGACGGACATACCGGAGTGCGGACCGGGGCGCGTAAGGGGCACGGAACAAGGGCGCCCCGGTTTCGTGGGCGGCGGGGACGCGGCGTACCGTGGTGGCGTGCGGGCCCGGAAGTCCCGGCCGGTCGCAGGACGGCCGGAGGCGGGGAGGGTCCGATTCGGGCGGATGGTGAATGCGATGCGGAAGCAGCATGACGGCGTCCAGGTGTTCCGGATCACCGGCGCCAGGGCGGGGCTCCAGGAGGATGTACGCGGGCGGCAGCGCCGGTACGTGATCTCGATGATCGTTCGTACGATCTCGGTCATTCTCGCGGCCACGCTCTGGAACGTGGAACGACATGTCGCGATCGTGGCGCTGGTTCTCGGCATACTGCTGCCGTACATCGCGGTGGTGATCGCCAACGCCGGGCGCGAAAACTCGCCGTCGCTGCCGTCGGCCTACCTGACGCCGCAGGAGCGGCCGATGATCACATCATCACGGACGAATGACGGGGCGGCGGAATCCGGGACGGAAGATGTTGCGCCCGAGCCCGCCCCCGACGTACGAACGGAGCGGCCCGAGCCGTCACGACCTTCGGGACATGACCATGACCGGCCGTAGGCGGAAGACACTAACCCGCCAAGCTCAGGAAAAGCTCAGATCAATCATGTTGTTCCGGTGCCAGGGGCGGGGTGACCCGTGACATACTTCGTACGCGCTCCGCATCCCCCGTCGGAGCGACAGACCGACGCCGGGCAGCTCCCCCCGTGGCTGCTCGGCGTCGCCTTTGTTCCGGGTGTCAGTGCCGCTCCCCACCCTTGCCCCTGAGACCTCGGGTTAGGGTCTGCGGTGTGATGGACCCTGAGCCCGAGACGCCGATCTGTTCCGCGAAGGGCTGCCGCGCCGCCGCCGTGTGGGTGCTCGCCTGGAACAACCCGAAGCTGCACACGCCGGAGCGCCGCAAGACCTGGCTCGCGTGCGAGGAGCACCGGGAACATCTGTCGCAGTTCCTCGGCGTACGCGGGTTCCTGAAGGACGTGGTGCGCTTCGAAGAGTGGAAGGCGCCCGAAGGGGCGTAGGGGCCCGCTCCGGGGGATGCCGCTCCGGGGAGGACCGCTCCACGGAGCCTCTCGGGCGGCGCCTCAGCCGCCGATCGCCGACATCGGGCGGTCCGGCTGGACGAAGGCCGGGTCGTCGAGGCCGGCGCCCGCCTTCTTGCCCCACATGGCCAGCTTCCAGATCCGGGCGATCTCCTCGTCGGGGGCGTCGGAACGCAGGGCGGCACGCAGGTCCGTCTCCTCGGAGGCGAACAGGCACGTACGTATCTGTCCGTCGGCGGTGAGCCGGGTGCGGTCGCAGGCCGCGCAGAACGGCCGGGTGACGGAGGCGATGACGCCGACGCGGTGCGGGCCGCCGTCGACCAGCCAGCGCTCGGCCGGAGCCGAACCCCGGGCCCCGTCGCCCTCGGGGGTCAGCTCGAAGCGGGTGCGCAGGGAGGTGAGGATGTCACCGGCGGTGATCATGCCGTCGCGCTTCCAGCCGTGCTGGGCGTCCAGGGGCATCTGCTCGATGAAGCGCAGCTCGTAGTCGTGCTCCACGGCCCAGGCGAGCAGGTCGGGGGCCTCGTCGTCGTTCAGCCCCGGCATCAGGACCGAGTTGACCTTCACCGGGGTCAGGCCGGCCTCCCGGGCCGCGTACAGGCCGTCGAGGACGTCCTGGTGACGGCTGCGGCGGGTGAGGGTCTTGAAGACGTCCGGGCGGAGCGTGTCCAGCGAGACGTTGACCCGGTCCAGGCCGGCCTGCTTCAGGGCCGCCGCCGTGCGCCCGAGGCCGATGCCGTTGGTGGTGAGGGACATCTGGGGACGGGGCTCCAGGGCGGCGACGCGCTCGACGATGCCGACCAGGCCGGGACGGAGCAGGGGTTCACCGCCGGTGAAGCGGACCTCCTCGATGCCGAGGGAGGTGACGGCGATGTCGACGAGGCGGACGATCTCGTCGTCCGTCAGCAGGTCGGGCTTGGCCAGCCACTGCAGGCCCTCCTCGGGCATGCAGTAGGTGCACCGCAGATTGCATCGGTCGGTCAGTGACACCCTCAGGTCGGTGGCCACCCGGCCGTACGTGTCGATGAGCACGTGGGCCCCCTCCCTCCAGTCGGATCACTCATGCTCCGTACCCGCGAGCCTACGTGACGCCACCGACAAGCCGTAGTGCCCCGGTACGACGAGATGCGACGAGATGCGACGGGATGCGCGACGGCCGCGTCGCAGGGACCTCCAGGGTCCGG
>NZ_JBHXQZ010000102.1:0-28390 GCF_042717095.1 Streptomyces sp. NPDC058632
CTGCTGGGCACGGGCCGCGCGCGTGCGCGCGCGGTGCCCTACGCGTGCGAGCGCAGCAGCGTCCGCATCGTCCGCATCGCCACCGACAGGTTCGCCAGGTCGAAGGTGTCCGAGCTCCGGATCTCCTCCAGGGTGGTGCGGGCCCGGCCGATGATGGCCTCGTTCTTCGCCTCCCACACCGTGAACCGCTGCTCCGGTGTCGCCGTGCCGTCGCCCGCCGCGAGCACGTCGGCCGTGACCGCCGAGTGCGCCGCGTACAGGTCCTCGCGGATCGCCGCGCGGGCCATGGACTGCCAGCGGTCGGCGCGGGGCAGCTCGCTGATCCTGTCCATCAGCTGGGTGATGCGCAGCCGGTCGGCGAGGTCGTAGTACACCTCGGCGACGTCCAGCGGCTCCTTGCCCATGCGGTCGGCCACCGAGACGATGTCGATCGCCGCGAACGCGGAGGAGAACCCGGCCACACGGGTGGCGAGTTCCGACGGGACGCCGACGCCCGTCAGCTCGTCGTGGATCTTCTGGAACCACTTCAGGTCCGCGCCGCGCAGCAGCTTCGGCAGCTGCGACCAGACCAGTTCGACGCGCTCGGCGAAGAACGTCACCGTCTCCTCGAGCTCCAGCGGCTGCGGCCGGTTGTTCAGCAGCCAGCGCGTGCCGCGTTCCACCAGCCGGCGCGAGTGCAGCCTGATCCGGGTCTGGACGTCCGCCGCGACCCTCGTGTCGAGGGCCTCGACCCCGTCCCACACCGTGGCGGCACGGAAGATCGCGCGGGCCGCGGTCTGGGCCCGGACGATCTCCTCCAACGAGGCGCCGGTCTCCTCCCGCATCCGGTGCAGATACGTCGTACCGCCCGTGTTGACCGTGTCGTTGACCAGGACGGTCGTGGTGATCTCGCGGCGCAGCGGGTGCGCGTCGATCCGGTCGGGGAACTGCTCGCGCAGCGGGGCCGGGAAGTAGGAGTGCAGCAGCACCTTGAGATACGGGTCGTCGGGCAGTGAGGTGCGCAGCAGCTCGTCGGCGACCGTGATCTTCGTGTACGCCATCAGGACGGCCGTCTCCGGGCCGGTCAGGCCCTGCCCGGCGCTCAGCCGCTCGCGGATCTGGCGGTCGGCGGGCAGGAACTCCAGGGCCCGGTCGAGGTGCCCCTCGCGCACCAGGTGTTTCATGAAGCGCTGCTGGGCGTGGAGCATGTCCTTGGACTGGGCCAGGGCGTTGGCGATGGCGGTGTTCTGCGCGTAGTTGGCGCGCAGCACCATCCCGCCGACCTCGTCGGTCATCGAGGCGAGCAGCTTGTTGCGCTGCTTGACCGTCATGTCGCCGTCCGCGACCAGGGCGTTGAGCAGGACCTTGATGTTCACCTCGTGGTCGGAGGTGTCCACGCCGGCGCTGTTGTCGATGGCGTCGGTGTTGATCCGGCCGCCGTGCAGCGCGAACTCGATCCGGCCGAGCTGGGTCATGCCCAGGTTGCCGCCCTCGCCGACGACATCGACCCGCAGGTCCTTGCCGTCGACGCGGATGGGGTCGTTGGCCTTGTCGCCGACGTCGGCGTTGGACTCGCTCGCCGCCTTGACGTACGTGCCGATGCCGCCGTTCCACAGCAGGTTCACCGGCGCCTTGAGGATCGCCTTCATCAGGTCCGCCGGGGTCATCTTGGTGACGCCGGACTCGATGCCGAGGGCCTCGCGGATCTGCGCGTTGACCGGGACGGACTTGGCGCTGCGCGGGAACACGCCGCCGCCGGCCGACAGCAGGCCGGTGTCGTAGTCCTCCCAGGAGCTGCGCGGCAGGTCGAACAGGCGGCGGCGCTCGGCGTGACCGACGGCCGCGTCCGGGGTGGGGTCGATGAAGATGTGCCGGTGGTCGAAGGCGGCGACCAGCCGGATGTGCTCGCTGAGCAGCATGCCGTTGCCGAACACGTCGCCGGACATGTCGCCGATGCCGACGACCGTGAAGTCCTGGCTCTGGGTGTCCACGCCCAGCTCCCGGAAGTGCCGCTTGACGGACTCCCAGGCGCCGCGGGCCGTGATGCCCATGCCCTTGTGGTCGTATCCGGCGCTGCCGCCGGAGGCGAAGGCGTCGCCGAGCCAGAAGTCGTAGGCCTCGGCGACCTCGTTGGCGGTGTCCGAGAACCGGGCGGTGCCCTTGTCGGCCGCGACCACGAGATAGGTGTCGTCCCCGTCGTGCCGGACGACGTCCGCCGGGGGCACGACCTCGCCGGCCACCATGTTGTCGGTGATGTCGAGCAGCGCCGAGATGAACGTCCTGTACGCGGCGACGCCCTCGGCCATCCAGGCGTCGCGGTCCGCGGACGGGTCCGGCAGCTGCTTGGCGACGAAGCCGCCCTTGGCGCCGACCGGCACGATGACGGTGTTCTTCACCATCTGCGCCTTGACCAGGCCCAGGATCTCGGTGCGGAAGTCCTCCCGGCGGTCCGACCAGCGCAGGCCGCCGCGCGCGACCTTGCCGAACCGCAGGTGCACGCCCTCGACCCGCGGCGAGTACACCCAGATCTCGAACGCCGGACGGGGCGCCGGCAGGTCGGGCATGGCCTGCGGGTCGAACTTCATGGAGACGTAGTCGTGCGGGCGGCCGTCGCCCGCCTCCTGGAAGAAGTTGGTGCGCAGCGTCGCCTTGATCACCGTGAGGAAGGACCGCAGGATGCGGTCCTCGTCGAGCGAGGCGACCTGGTCGAGGGCGGCGTCGACCTCCTCCAGCAGCGCGTCCACCAGCTCGAACCCGGCGCCCTGCCGCTCCGGCGACATCCGCGCCTCGAACAGGGAGACGAGCAGCCGGGTGGTGTGGACGTTGTTGCGGAGGGTGTCCTCCATGTAGTCCTGGCTGAAGGTGGAACCCGCCTGGCGCAGGTACTTGGCGTACGCGCGCAGCACCATCGCCTGCCGCCAGGTCAGCCCGGCGCTCAGCACGAGGGTGTTGAAGCCGTCGTTCTCCGCCTTGCCGGTCCAGGTCGCCGCGAAGGCCTCCTGGAACCGCTCACGGGCGTCGTCGCCGAGGTAGTCGGCGCCGCCGGGGGCCTTGGGCAGCCGCAGCCCGAAGTCGTAGACCCAGGCCACGCTGCGGTCGGAGCGGCGCAGCTCGTAGGGACGCTCGTCGACGACCTCGACGCCGAGCCGCTGGAGCACGGGCAGCACGGCGGAGAGGGAGACGGCTTCGCCCTTGCGGTAGATCTTGAAGCGGCGCTCCTCGGGGGCCGCGCCCACCGGCTCGTACAGGCTGAGCTCGAAGTTCTTCTCGTCGTCGAGCCGTTCGAGCCGGACCAGGTCGGCGACGGCGCCGCGCGGGGTGTGGTCGGCCTTGTACCCCTCGGCGAAGGCGTCCGAGTAGCGGCGCAGCAGTTCGGCGGCGCGTTCCTCGCCCAGTTCGGCGGTGAGGGCCTCGCCGAAGCCGTCGGCCCACGAGCGGGCGGCCTCGGCGAGCCGGGACTCGATGCGCTCGCGGTCGTGGTCGGAGAGCTCCGGCAGTTCGGTGCCCTGCGGGACGCGGACCACGAAGTGCAGCCGGGAGAGGATCGACTCGGTGTTCCAGGCGGTGAAGTCGACGCTGATGCCGTCGAGTTCCTCCTTGAGGATGTCGATGATCCTCAGCCGCACACCGGTGGTGTAGCGGTCGCGCGGGAGGTAGACGAGGGCGGAGTAGTAACGCCCGTACTCGTCCTGGCGCAGGTAGAGCCTGAGGCGGCGGCGCTCCTGGAGGTAGAGCACCGAGGTGGCGATGGCCCGGAGCTCGTCGGCCGGGGTCTGGAAGAGCTCGTCGCGCGGGTAGGTCTCCAGGATCTGCAGCAGGTCGCGCCCGTCGTGGCTGTGCGGCGAGAAGCCGGCGCGCTCGAGGACCTCCTCGACCTTGCGGCGGATCACCGGGACCCGGCGGACGGACTCGGTGTAGGCGGCGGAGGAGAACAGGCCGAGGAAGCGGCGCTCGCCGACGACATTGCCGTCCGCGTCGAACCTCTTGACGCCGATGTAGTCCAGGTAGGACGGCCGGTGCACGGTGGCCCGGCTGTTGGCCTTGGTCAGGACGAGCAGCTTGTGCTCGCGCGCCTTGGCGCGGGCGTCGGCGGGCAGCCGCTCGAAGGACGGGCTGACCGGGTGGCCCTCGTCGGCGAGATGATGCGGGTCGGAGCGCAGTATGCCGAGGCCGGTGCCGGGGACGGCGGCCAGCGAGTCGTCGTCGCGCAGCTGGTACTCGCGGTAGCCGAGGAAGGTGAAGTGGTCGTCGGCGAGCCAGCGCAGCAGCTCCCGGGCCTCCTCGACCTGCCCGCCCGGCACGTCCGCGGGGACGGGTTCGTCGGGCAGGCCGTCGGCCAGCAGGGTCGCCGCCTGCCGCATCTTGCCCCAGTCCTCGACGGCCTCGCGGACGTCGGACAGGACGCGCAGCAGGTCGACGGTGATCTGCTTGAGGTCCCCGCGGTCGGTCTCACGGTCGGTCTCGACGTGGATCCAGGACTCGACGTGGGCGTCGTGCGGCAGCTCGCCCCCGGCGGGTTCGGCGCGCACCTCGATCAGCTTGCCGGTGAGGTCCCGGCGCACCACCACCTGCGGGTGGATGACGACGTGGATGCCGCGGCCCTGCCGGGTCAGCTCGTTGGTGACGGAGTCCACGAGGAAGGGCATGTCGTCGGTGACCACCTCGACGACGGAGTGGCTGCACGTCCAGCCGTTCTCCTCGACGGTCGGGGTGTGGACCCGGACGCTGGCCGTGCCCTGGGGACGGTTCTCGGCCAGCCGGAAGTGCGAGACTGCGGCTCCGAAGACGTCGACCGGGTCGCGGCCGACAAGGTCCTCCGGGGCGGTGTGCAGGTAGTAGCGCTGGAGGAACGCGAGCACGGTGTCCCGGTCGGGCATGCCCTTGTCCGTCGTCCCGGTCGGCAGTTTCCCCCCGGCCGGGCTGTTCTCAGCTACCCGGGCAGCCCTTTCGAGCAGCTCGGCCTTTGCTTCGTCCAGCTTGGTCTGCATTGTCCTCTGGCTCCTGTCGCGCGCCGTTGCGTGACGTAGAAGGAAGTACGGTCTCTGCGCCCGCGGTGCGGTGGTACGTGGCGGGGTGTCCGCTCCGTTCCGACGGTATGCCGCAGGATGAGACGAGCGGGGGCTTCTCTGCCGGCTTCGACGCGTCCGACGGGTGTGACGCTGCTCTCCGCGACGTCCGGACCCGGGGGATGCGGCGCGTCCCGGGGACCCTCCGGGCCCCGTCCCGCCCGCGAGGACCAGCGAGCGCCGCCCGGCCACGGATGTCGTCCGTGCTCGCCGGGCGCACGGCAGGGACGGCGAGGCCCCCGCGAGCTATCGCGCTGATCACGCCACCCAGGCTATCGCCCCTCGCGGGGGGCCCGTCATGAGCCGTATGTGTACAAAACATGGGGTGGAACTTTGACGTTCTGCACAGTGCGCGCCCGGTGTCACCGGGTCGCCCGCCCTCCGCTTCCCACCCGCCGTCCGCCCTTCACCGTGGCGCCCGGCACCCGGCTCAGCTCGCCAGGCGTTCCGCTTCCTCGACGGCCTCCGCCAGCGTGTCCACCACCGGCACCCCCACCGCCTCGAGGCTCGCTCTGCTGTGCGAGCCGCCGGTGTAGAGCACGGCCGACGCCCCCACGTGCCGCGCGGCCAGCGCGTCGTCGGCGGCATCGCCGATCACCACCGTGCGCGCCGCGTCCACGCCGGTCAGCGCGCCGAGGTGGCGCACCATGTGCTCCGCCTTGCCGCCACCGGACGGCCCGGTCCGCCCGTCGACGCGCAGGAAGTGCGGCTCGATGCCGAAGCCGCGGACCAGGGGCACGAGGTCCTCGTGTCCGTACATGCTGAGGATCGACTGGCTGCGCCCCGCCGACGTCCATCCGGCCAGCAGCTCCGCCGCCCCCTCGGCGAGCGAGCACCGCACCCGGTGCTCGGTGTAGTACCGGTGGAAGGTCGCGTCCATCAGCTCCCACTCGGTCCCGGTGGGCAGCCGCCCCATCAGCCGCTCGTAGAACTTCGGCACCGGCACGCAGTACAGCTCCCGGTACCGCTCCAGCGTGAGCGACTCCAGACCCAGCTCGGCGAAGGCCGCGTTCGTCGCGCCGATGACCGCGTCGACGTCGTGGAACAGCGTGCCGTTCCAGTCCCAGACGATGTGCGCGCCCCTGTGCATCCCCATGGAAAGAAAGTACCCGCCGCCACCGACAACGGGGGAAACAGCAGGTCGGCGCCTCGTCCGACGGCCCCAAGCACGACGACGGGCCCCACGTCCCGCCCGGCGGACGCCAACACGAAGACGCCGGCCCGCCCCCCGGGGCTGTGCCTAGGCCGTCGGCCCCACCAGGTTCGGGATCTCCTGCGTGGCGTACCACAGCAGTTCGTGGTCCTCGGCCCCGTCCACGGCGGACTGTGCGTCGGCGTCCCCGGCGTCCGCCGCGGGCAGGGCCTGCGCGGCCGACGTCACGTCCGGTGCCGCGTCCGCCGCGTCCACGTGCACCGCCGCCGCCCGGTCCAGCCGTACGGGCCCCTCGACCCGCAGCTCACCCGGGCCTGCGGGGTCGGCCGAGGCCGCCCGGTCGGGTACGTCCACGGCGACCACGACCCGGCGCCGCGGGGCGCCGGCGTCCGCCGCCAGCAGCCGCAGCGAGGCCAGCGCGGCACGGCCCAGCGCCGCGTACTCCAGTTCCTCGAGGTCCTCGGAGCGGTACCACTCGCGCAGCGCGGGCGTCACACCGTAGGCGGGGAACGGCCCCGCGCCCAGCTCTCCCGTCCGGTACGCCTCGGCGAGACCGGAGAGGGTCAGGGGGACGTAGACGCGCATGTCGGCCGCTTTCGTGGTCGGGGGTCCGCCGGGGATCGCGGGACGCCTCCGGGAGGGGCGGCCGCATCCGGCCAGGTGGGCCTTCAGGATACGTGCGGGCGTCCCCCATCGGGTTGCTGCCCACCCCCTCGACGGCGTCCACTCCGGGCCCGGAATTCACCCGGTACGTCCGCTCCCGTACGGGGTCGACCGGGTGCCATTCACTCGGATAAGTGAATCCTCCGGCCGCCCCGACACGGCTCACGGCTCCTTGCCGCCGCCCTCCGCCGCCCCGTAGAAGATCCCCACCACGAAGTTACTGCCTGGTATCGCCCCGGTCCCCCGGCCGGCGGCGCCGCCCGGCCCGTTGAACGGGGTCCCATGAACAAGGTCATGACCAGGGCTCAGCGCCGCACCGGCACGCGTCCTCCCGGCCGCCGCGACACGCGCCGCCCGACCGGCACCACCCCGCCGCGCATCCCCGCAGGAGGCACCGCCCCCGCCCCGCCGCACGGCGAGGACCGCCCCTCTCCCCCGCCCCGCGCCGCCTCCACCCGCCCCGCCGACAACCGCCCGCCGTCCTTCGCCACGACAGCCCCGGCGACGCCCGGACGCCCCCGTCGCCTGCCGCTGCCGCCGCCCGCCGACCCCGCGCAGGAAGCGTCCGTGCGCGCCGTGAGGGCCGTCCCCGCCCGCGCTCCGCGTCCCGCCACGCCCCGGCCGCCGCACCTCACCGCCGTCCCCGAGCCGGTCGTCGGTCCCGCGCCGGCGCCGGCTCCCGCCGCCCCCCGGGTGCCCGCGCAGACCCCCCGCCGGCCCGTCCCGCAGCCCCGCCCCACCGACCACTTCGCCGAGCTGCTCCTCGCCGTCCTGAGCGGTCAGCGGCCCGTCCATTCCATGCTCCGGCACACCGCGGGCCGCGCCTACGACGAGCTGGCGGACCTCGCCGAGCACGGCCCGCTACGCACCCGCGGCACCCGTCCGACCGTGCGCGACATCGGCTACTACGTTCCCCGCGAGGGCGCCCTCGAGGTGTTCGCCCGGATCGGCGCGGGTGACAGGCTGCGGGCCATGGCCTTCCGCCTCGAACAGGGCAACGACCTGCGCTGGCGCTGCACCGCCGTGGAGCTGGGCGGCCCCCGCCGGCCCCGCCCGCACGGCCGCTGAGCCCCGTACGCCCCCACCGGGCCCGTACGACGCCCGAGGGCCGGGCACCCCTGGGGTGCCCGGCCCTCGGCCTCGGCCCGTCCCTCCACCGGCGGCCCACGCCTCCCGGTGGAGCCGCGGTCACTTCTTGCGGCGGCGCCCGCCCCGCGCCTGCTTGCGGCGCTCGGCGCGCGTGAGGCCGTCGGCCTCGGAGCGCACCGGCTCGTCCTCGGCGAACTCGCCCTCGACGGTACCGCCCTCGCCGTCCACCGTCGGCGCGGAGAAGTGCAGGTTCCGCCGCTGCGGGGCGTCGAGCCCCTTGGCGCGGATCTCCGGCCGGGCACCCGCCTGCGCGGGCACCGCGTCCTGCGCCGCCGGCTCCGGCCTGGCGTCCTCGACCGGGACCTCCTCGACCTGCTGCTCGACCTGGACCTCCAGGTTGAACAGGTAACCGACGGACTCCTCCTTGATGCCGTCCATCATCGCGGTGAACATGTCGAAGCCCTCGCGCTGGTACTCGACCAGGGGGTCCTTCTGCGCCATCGCGCGCAGGCCGATGCCCTCCTGGAGGTAGTCCATCTCGTAGAGGTGCTCGCGCCACTTGCGGTCCAGGACCGACAGCACGACCCGGCGCTCCAGCTCACGCATGATCTCCGAGCCGAGCTGCGCCTCACGCTGCTCGTACTGCTCGCGGATGTCGTCCTTGACCGTGTCGCCGATGTACTCAGCCGTCAGCCCGGCCCGGTCGCCCGCCTCCTCCTCCAGCTCCTCGACCGTGGTCCTGACCGGGTAGAGCTGCTTGAAGGCACCCCACAGCCGGTCCAGGTCCCAGTCCTCGGGGAAGCCCTCGGCCGTCTCCGCCTGGACGTAGGCGTCGATGGTGTCGTCCATGAAGTGGTGGATCTGCTCCTGCAGGTCCTCGCCCTCCAGGACGCGGCGCCGCTCGCCGTAGATGACCTCGCGCTGGCGGTTGAGGACCTCGTCGTACTTCAGGACGTTCTTACGGGTCTCGAAGTTCTGCGTCTCGACCTGTGACTGGGCCGACGCGATCGCCCGCGTGACCATCTTGTTCTCGATCGGCACGTCGTCCGGCACGTTCGCCATGGACATCACGCGCTCGACCATCTGGGCCTTGAACAGGCGCATCAGGTCGTCGCCGAGCGACAGGTAGAAGCGGGACTCGCCGGGGTCGCCCTGACGGCCGGAACGGCCGCGCAGCTGGTTGTCGATCCGCCGCGACTCGTGCCGCTCGGTGCCGAGCACGTAGAGCCCGCCGAGCCGCTCGACCTCGTCCTTCTCGGCCTTGACCGCGTCCTCGGCCCGCGCGAGCGCCTCCGGCAGGGCGTGCGCCCACTCCTCGATGTGCTCCTCGGGGTCGAGGCCGCGCTGGCGCAGCTCCGCCTCGGCGAGGTCCTCGGGGTTGCCGCCCAGCTTGATGTCCGTACCGCGGCCGGCCATGTTGGTCGCCACGGTGACGGCGCCCCTGCGGCCAGCCTGGGCGACGATCGTCGCCTCACGGTCGTGGTGCTTGGCGTTCAGCACCTCGTGCTGGATGCCGCGCTTGCTGAGCTGCTGCGAGAGGTACTCGGACTTCTCCACCGAGGTGGTGCCGACCAGGATCGGCTGGCCCTTGCCGTGCTTCTCCTCGATGTCGTCGACGACGGCCTCGAACTTGGCGACCTCGGTGCGGTAGATCAGGTCCGCCTGGTCCTTGCGGACCATGTCCCGGTTGGTCGGGATGGGGACCACGCCGAGCTTGTAGATCTGGTGGAACTCGGCGGCCTCGGTCATCGCCGTACCGGTCATGCCGGACAGGCCCGGCTGTTCCTTGTCGTCGTGGTCGCGGCGCTTGTAGAGGCGGAAGAAGTTCTGGAGGGTGATGGTGGCGAGCGTCTGGTTCTCGTCCTTGATCGGCACCCCCTCCTTCGCCTCGATCGCCTGGTGCATGCCCTCGTTGTAGCGGCGGCCCGCGAGGATACGGCCGGTGTGCTCGTCGACGATCATGACCTCGTCGTCGATGATCACGTAGTCCTTGTCGCTCTTGAAGAGCTCCTTCGCCTTGATGGCGTTGTTCAGGTAGCCCACCAGCGGGGTGTTGACCGACTCGTAGAGGTTGTCGATGCCCAGCCAGTCCTCGACCTTGGCGACTCCGGACTCGTGGATGGCGACCGTGCGCTTCTTCTCGTCGACCTCGTAGTCGCCGGTCTCCTCGATGCCCTTGAGCGGGTTGCCGGCCTCGCCGCGCTTGAGGCGCTTGACCAGCTTGGCGAAGTCGCCGTACCACTTGGTGGCCTGGTCGGCCGGGCCGGAGATGATCAGCGGCGTACGGGCCTCGTCGATGAGGATCGAGTCGACCTCGTCGACGATGGCGAAGTTGTGGCCGCGCTGGACCAGTTCCTCCTTGGACCACGCCATGTTGTCGCGCAGGTAGTCGAAACCGAACTCGTTGTTCGTGCCGTAGGTGATGTCGTAGCTGTACTGCTCGCGGCGCTGGGCCGGCGTCATGTTGGCCAGGATGCAGCCGACCTCCAGGCCCAGGAACTTGTGGACGCGGCCCATCATCTCGGAGTCGCGCTCGGCCAGGTAGTCGTTGACCGTGATGATGTGGACGCCCTTGCCCGACAACGCGTTCAGATAGGCCGGCAGGGTACCGACGAGGGTCTTGCCCTCACCGGTCTTCATCTCGGCCACGTATCCCATGTGCAGGGCGGCGCCGCCCATGATCTGCACGTCGTAGTGCCGCTGGCCCAGGACGCGCTTGGCGGCCTCACGGACGGTGGCGAAGGCCTCGGGGAGCAGGTCGTCCAGGCTCTCACCGTCGGCGTACCGCTGCTTGTACTCATCGGTGAGGGCCCGCAGCTCGGCGTCGGAGAGGTCGGCGAAGTCCTCTTCGATGGAGTTGACCTGGCCCGCGATGCGGTGCAGCTTGCGCAGGATCTTGCCTTCGCCTGCACGCATGATCTTGGAGAGGACGGACACGGGGGGTGGTCTCCTTGCCGGTCGGGCCTGGGACGGTCGGTTTCCGTTGCATTGCTGAGCAACGGCCATCGTATGCGAGGACCCCACCACGCCGGGAGGTCTGCCGTGGCGGTGGCCGCGCACAGCGTCGTATCTGTTTCACGGCTGCTTCGAAGGGACAACGTCCGGCCACCGCGGATGGTGCCGTCCCGCCCGTCGAATTGTGCGAAGGGTGATCATCTCCTCACGCACGGCAAAGGATTGGCGCCGCTCCCTCCTCCGTGAGCAGAATCGGCCGATGGACCCCGTCACCCTCACCACCGACCGTCTCCTGCTGCGCGCGGTCGGCCCGCAGGACACCGGCGCCGTGTACGCCGCCTGCCAGGACGCCGACATCCAGCGCTGGACCACGGTCCCCTCCCCGTACCTTCTCGAGCACGCGCGGGGCTTCACGGAGCAGATGACCCCGGACGGCTGGGCGAGCGGTTCGATGTTCACCTTCGGTGCCTTCCTCCCCTCCGGGGAGCTCACCGGCATGCTCGGCATCACCATGCGGTCCCTGGGGGTGGGGGAGATCGGCTACTGGGGCGTCAAGGAGCACCGCGGCCACGGTTACGTCACCGAGGCCGCGGTCGCCATGTCGCGGTGGGCCTTCACGAAGATGTCCGTCGACCGCATGGAATGGCGTGCCGAGGTCGGCAACCGGGCCTCCCGCGCGGTGGCGGAACGGGCGGGCTTCGTCGTCGAGGGGACCCTGCGCTCCGCGCTCAACAACAAGGGGGTGCTGCGCGACTGCTGGATCGGCTCCCTGCTCCCGTCCGACCTGGGCCTCGCGGCGACGGCCCCGTACCTGCCCTCCGCGGAGTAACGGCCCACCGGACCCAGGACCGCCCCTCGGCCGCTCTCCGGACCTCGCCGCGGACCGCTCTCCGGACCTCGCCGCCGACCGCTCTCCGGACCGCCCTCCGGCTCGCAGCGCGGCTCCGGCCACGAGGTCGGACCCGCCCGGGCCCCCGTCGGCAACGTCTGCGGGCAGGCCGCCTACGAAGCCTTCACCACCCCCTCGCCGACCCGGGCGACGAGCCCGTCGCACCGGCCCCGTACCGGGCGGCGCGTCCGGGTTCGGCCGGGGCCCTTCCCCCACCGGCCCCCCTCCCCTCTCGGCGCCGCTCCCGGGATCGCCCCGGCCCGGCCTCCGGCCCGGGCCGCCCCGGCACCCGCACCCGCACCGAGGACCTGTCCCGCGAGAACCTGCCCCGCGGTCCCTGCCGGGACCACGGCCGGACGGGCCTACAGGCCCCGCCGGTTGCCTCCGGCCCGACCCGTCTCCGCCGGGCAGGCCCCCGGCCGTTGTCGGTGCCGCCCCGGCCTGTTGTCAGTGCCGCCCTCTATCGTGCGGACGTATGACGACCCTCCCTCGTCCGTCCACGGACCTCTCGGCGGCCGAGGCCCGCCGCATCGCCCTGCGGGCCCAGGGCTTCCTGGGCTCCCCCGACCGCCGCTCCGGTGTCCGGGGGGTCCTGCGTCACCTGGGCGCGGTGCAGCTCGACACCATCTCGGTCCTCGCCCGCTCCCACGAGCTGATCCCCTACGCCCGTCTCGGCGCCGTCGGCCGGGCGACGGTCGAGGACGCTTACTGGAAGGCCGGGTCCGAGCCGCCACGCGCGTTCGAGTACTGGTCGCACGCGGCCTGCCTGCTGCCGGTCGAGGAGTGGCCGCACTTCGCCTTCCGCCGCCGCGCCTACCGCGCCCGCCCGCACTGGAACCACGACCTCCCCGACGGCGCCTACGACCAGGTCGTCAAGCAGCTCCGCGCCCAGGGCCCGCTCACGGCCACCGACCTGGGCGGCGCGAAGCGCACCAGCGAGTGGTGGGACTGGTCCGGCGCCAAGGTCGCCGTCGAGCGGGCCCTGATGTACGGCGAGGTGGTGTGCGTCGAGCGCCGCGGCTGGAAGCGGGTCTACGACCTCGCCGAGCGCGCGATCCCGGACGCCCTGCTGCACGACGAGCTGGACGACGCCGAGTGCCTGCGCCGCCTGGTCCGCCTGGCCGGCAAGTCCCTCGGCGTGGGCACTCGCGCGGACCTCGCCGACTACCACCGGCTCAAGGGCGAGCAGGTCGACGCGGTGATCGCCGACTCGGGTCTGGTGCCGGTCGCGGTCGAGGGCTGGACCAAGCCGGCCTGGGCCGATCCGGAGGCCCTCGCCACTCCCCCGCGCGGACGCCACCGTACGACGCTGCTGTCCCCGTTCGACTCCCTGGTCTGGGAGCGGGCACGCACCGAGCGGATCTTCGGCTTCACCCACCGCCTGGAGGCCTACGTGCCGAAGCAGAAGCGGGTGCACGGCTATTTCGCGATGCCCGTGCTCGCCGGTGGCCGGCTCGTCGGCCGCGTCGACCCGGCCCGCGAGGGCCGCACACTGGTCGCGAGGCAGCTCACGCTGGACGGTCCCAAGGCCGTCCCGGCCGTCGCGCAGGCCCTGGTCGAGGCTGCGGGCTGGGTGGACTGCACGGACGTCCGCGTGGAGCGGGTCGAGTCGCCGGAGCTGCGCGAGCCACTCACCCGGGAGCTGTCGCGCGCCCTTGCCTGACTCCGCTCAGCGGATCTCGAGGATCTTCTCCCGCATCGCGTAGACCACCGCTTCCATCCTGGAGTGCAGCTGCAGCTTCTCCAGGATGTTGCGCACATGGTTCTTCACGGTGTTCTCGGAGATGAACAACTCCTTGGCGATGTCCCGGTTGTTCATTCCCGTGGCGACGAGCTTGAGCACTTCGAGTTCACGGTCCGTCAGCCGGGGCGCGGGCACCAGCCGGCGCTCGTCGGTGCGCTGGATCATCGACTTGAACTCGGTGAGCAGCTTCGACGCCATGGACGGGCTGATCTGTGACTGACCGTCGGCCACCGCGCGGATGGCGGTGGCCACCTCGTCCGTGGAGATCTCCTTGAGGAGGTAACCGGTCGCGCCCGCCTTGATGGCGTCGTAGAGATCCGCCTCCTCGTCGCTGATCGTCAGCATGATGATCTTCGCGCTGGGGGCGACCTCCTTGATGGAGGTGCACGCCTCGATACCGCCCCGCTTGGGCATCCGCACATCCATCAGGACGATGTCCGGCAGCAGGTCGGCGGCCTTCTCCACGGCTTCCGCGCCGTCCCCCGCCTCGCCGACGACCTGGATGTCCTCCTCGGCCGCGAGCACGATCTCCAGGCCGCGGCGGAAGAGCGCGTGGTCGTCCACCACGAGGACTCTGATCGGCTCCCGGTCCGGCTCCTTCACCGGCTCGCCGGCCGGTTCCCCGTGCCTGGAGCGCGCGTTCGGTCCCCTGCCGGTGTCGCCGTCGTCGGAGTCCTCTCCACACATCGGTCCGAAGCTGTCCGCCATCGTTCCTCCCCCTGAAGGCTGTGGCCTGTGGTCCTGAGCCATCGCCAACCCAAGGCAACGGCCCACCGTTTGGGCCGTTGCCGCCATGATTCCATGCCCGGACGGCACGGGGGTGACAGCTCGGGGCGCGAAGTGGTCGCACACCGGTGCCCCTGGGGGCGCACATGCGCGCACCAGGGGCACCGGTCCAACCGCGACCCGGCTCGGTCAGCCGCCGAGCGTCGCGCCCGCCTCGGGAGCATGCGGGTGCGTGACCATGGTGTCCGTGCTGAGGTGGATCACGCCGTAGTCGTAGGCGTGCCGCCGGTAGACGACACTGGGTTCCTTGGTCTCGGAGTCGATGAACAGATAGAAGTCGTGCCCGACCAGTTCCATCTCGTAGAGCGCCTGGTCCAGAGTCATGGGGGCGGCCACGTGGGTCTTCTCGCGGACGATGAGGGGCCCCTCGCCCTGCACCTCCAGCGAGCCGATCTTCTTGGTGGGGACGGCTTCCTGCGTCTCCTGGGGGGACTGTGCCCCCGTTCCGTTGAGTGTCGCCGCGTCGGGGACGTGAGCGGGCACCTCCGCTGCCGAGATCCTGCGCGCGCCGCGCCGTGAGTAACGCTTGTCGTGCTGCTTGCGCAGTCGGGCGTCCAGCTTCTCCGCTGCCAGGTCGAGCGCCGCGTACGGGTCGCTCGCCGCTGCCTCCGCCCGGATCACCGGACCGCGGGAGTGGAGCGTGATCTCCACCCGGTCACTGCGGTCGGCCTGTCGGGGGTTGGGCTCCTTGGACACCTCGACGTCGAGGCTGATCACCTTGCCGTCGAGCTTCTGGATCTTCTCCAGCTTCAGCTTCTCGGCCACGTGCTTCCGGAACCGCTCGGGCACCTCGGTCTTGCGGCCCTTGACGACGAT
Organism: Streptomyces sp. NPDC058632; assembly: GCF_042717095.1. Lineage (NCBI taxonomy): Bacteria > Bacillati > Actinomycetota > Actinomycetes > Kitasatosporales > Streptomycetaceae > Streptomyces > Streptomyces sp. NPDC058632. The sequence goes on from NZ_JBHXQZ010000102.1 coordinate 15,141, forward strand.
GTCCACGCAGAACTCCGTTCCCGGATCACTCCGCCTCGGTGCGGAGCGTCTCCTTTTTGCACCAGGCTCCGGTCGGCCCCGGAGCCTCGGACTCGGTGACTTCCACCTCCTCCCCCAGGAGCGAGATCTCCAGTCCACCGGCTCGGGTGATTATGAAAAACCCGCAGCACGGCACTCGGATTCGAGAGGTGTGGCCTGCGGCTTTCCCTCACAACCGAACATATCTCGCCCGGACGGATGTCGTCACCCTCTTCTACCGCGTACCTCCGTTCAGGCGAATTCACGCTCTCACTACCTGCAACGATGCAAGTTCCCCATCAGTTCCGGTTCATTTCGAAAGAATCCGGTGAAGCTGCAACAACCGCAGCGCACTTCACGTCAATGGGCCGGTCGGCCCCGCCCGTACCCACTGACCCTCCGGACTGCCGGCCCGCCCTCCGGTGGGCCGGCCCGTTTCGCTGTTCTCCACTCCTTTCCCCGGTCTCACCTCTGTACACGAACGTGGGCGCCGAAATACTCGAATCGGCCCCGAGACCCGCTTGCGCCCGCCCCTGCGCCTCCGCTCTCGCAGACACCTCTGCACGTGCCTCCGCGCATGTCCCGGCAGGTCCCGCGCGGTCCGTCGCGCGGTCCACCACGCCCGGGTCCCACCACGCGGTCCGCACCGCACGCGCGGCCTCCGCCAGTGACGCCCCGGTGGTCATCAGGTCGTCCACGAGGACCACGGGCCCCTCGCGCAGCAGCCGGCCACAGCCCGGCGCCACCGCCAGCGCACCGGTGAGGTTGGCCAGCCGCTGCCGGGCGTCGAGACCCGACTGGTCGGCCACGCCCCGCCGCTGACGCAACGCGGGAAGCACCGTAGCGGGTACCCCCTGCCCGCGCAGCACACTCGCCGCCGACCGGGCGATCCGCAGGGCGGGGTCATGGCCACGGGCCCGCACGGCCCGCCGCGCGGAGGGCACGGGCACCAGCAGCACCATGCCGCGGTCGCCGTGGAGCGGTCCCGAAGGCTCACCGGAGCCCGGCCGCGCCGCCTCCCGCAGCCCTCTGCGCACGGCTCCCGCCAGGGCTTCGCCCAGCGGCCGGGACAGGGCCAGGGCACCCCGTTCCTTGTGGGCCAGCAGTGTGGCGCGCACCTCGTCCGCGTACCGGGCGGCCGCGTGCGTCACCGGCAGCCCGGCCGGCTCCGGTTCCGGCCGCACCCGGCGAGGCGCGGCGCCGCTCAGCGCCGTACGGCACCGGTCGCACAGCACCGCACGAGGCCTGCCGCATCCGCCGCACTCGGCCGGAAGCACCAGGTCGGTGAGATCCTGCCACCAGCCCCGCACGGCCCCACTGTGCCAAGGCACACCGCGCCCGGCCACCCCTGTGGAAAACTCCACCCGGCCCGTCCGGCGCACCCTTCCCCCGACCGGCGAAACCCCGCCCCCGACCGGCATCCGTCCGGCGGGCACTCATCCCGGATAGACCGGCGCGGTCCCCTCCGTCACCTTCTGCCACTGGGCCCCCGGCTGCAGCCGGACGATCCCGTCCACCGAGTGGGCCACCAGCGGCACCTCCTCGTCGGCGGACGCGGTGACCGCCTCGACTCCCGTCAGGGCTGCGGGCTGCGGAACCTCCGGTACGGAGCCGTCGACCTCGACGTACCGCATCTGCTCCACCCCGCCTTCCTCACGCCCGACCACGACGAGCCGGCTGCCGCCGGTCCACGACATGGCGGTGACCTTCTCCAACTCGGGCGTCGCGGCCCTCAGTTGCAGCACAGTGACGGCGGGCCGCGCGCCTGTCTTCTCGGCCGGTCCGGCCGGCCCCTCCTGCCCGTCCGTCCCGCTCCGCTCGATCCGTCCGATCATCAGGGAGCGCCGGTCGCCCTTGGCCACGACGAGCGCGATCCTGACCCCGTCGGCGGCCACCCGGACCGCCTGGATGCGCCCGTCCAGGCCCGGAGTGCGCACCTCCAGCGGCTCGCCCCCACCCTCCTCGAGCAGGAACAGCCGCGGATCGGCGGGGTCGCGGTCGGCCACCCACAGGCCGCCCTGCGCGTCCCAGCTGGGCGCGGTCAGCCGGTCGTCCTCGGACTCGCCCCGGCTGCTCAGCACGGGCTCCCCGAGCGAACCGCCCGGCACGATCGAGCCGACGTACAGCGACTCCCCGTCGAGCGCGACCCCGGCCGCCGTGCGTTCGTCCCGCGAGACGGCCACCGACCGCAGCGAGGTCTCGCCCTCGCCGAGCGCGCCGGGCACCGGGTCCGGCTGGGTGGCGTTGCTGCCGGCGGGGATCCGCACCAACCGGTGGTCCTCGTCGATGAAGTACAGGTAGTCGGGGCTGTTCAGCGAGCCCCGGTCGGCCACGGTCCCGGTCGCCTCCCGGGTCAGCGAGCACAGCTGCTTCCCCTCGGCCCGCAGCTCGACCTCGTCCACGGCGGGGCTGAGATTGCGCAGCGTGAACAGCAGCTGGGCGGCCATCTCCTTGCACCGCTCGGCACCGGCGCCGGCCGCCTTGTCGTTGAGCGGCACGGTCAGCTTGCCGCGGTCGTCCGCCGCCAGCGGCCCCGCGTCCTCGTGCAGTGCCGCGCCCGCGGGGAAGCTCGACCTGACGACCGGGCCGAGCCAGGCCGTGGGCCCGCCCAGGAGCGAACGCACCATCTGGGTGGTGGGCTCCACATGGCTGCGGACGTACACCGGGTCGGCGACCGCCATCGGCGGTCCGTCCGCGGCGGCCCCCGCGGTGTTCGAGGCGAAGTAGTACTTGCTGACGGACATGTAGTTGCGCTGGAAGTCCGACTTTCCCATGACGACGCCCTGCGGGACCCCGTCGATGCGCCACTGCCCGCTCTTCGCGTCCCGCGTGAGATGCACGGGCATGTCGTACGGCCCGGTGGCGGACGCGTACGCCTGCTGCGCGTCCACGGTGGCGACCCTCTCGCCGGTCAGCGTGAAGGAGACCGCGCCGGTGTCCTCCCGGCCCGGCCGGTCGGCCTGCGCACCCGGCCCGTCCGCCAGCACCGTGGTGGACAGCTCGGGCTTCCAGGCCCGAGCGGCCTCGGCGGTCAGATACTGGCGCGCGGTCCTGTAGTCCGAATCGTCACTGGTCAGCGCCTCCAGGAAACCCTGCACGATCTGTGCGGGCGACGCGTCCTCACTCGGCGGCATCGCGAACACCCGCACCTGCGCGTCCTGCCGGGGCGTGGACTCCACGCCCCGCAGATCCCCGCTGTCGGGCATCGAGGCGCACCCTGCCAGCAGTACGGCACCGCTGGTGGCGTACGCGATCATCCGTGCCGGCGTCCTTCGGCCGCGCCCCGCGCGCTCACCGCCCACGTGAAGCCTCCCCCTGCCTGTCCCCGAGGCCGTCGAGCCCCTCCAGGCCTTCCACATCGTCCAGGCCGTCCAGTTCGTCCACGTCACCGCCACCGCCATCCGCAGCGGCACCCGCGTCGGCAGGCTCCGCGTCTCCCGTGGCCGGTCCCGCCGGCTCACCCTGGCGCGGCGCGCCCGCTGCCGGCCGCGACACCACACGCGCGCCGTTGCCGGGCAGTGCCGTCGGGTCGGCCGTGGGTGTCACGGCGGCCGACAGCGGGGCGAGCGGATCACGGGACGCGCGGGAAAAGCCCTCGGTGTCCGCGGGCGGCGCGGGCAGGGTGGCCCGCTTCTCACCGTCCCCGCCGTCGTGCGGCAGACCGGCGGCGTCGAGTCCGCGGTTGTGGCGCGAGTCCCTGGGCTCCAGCGGTATCGGGGAGCCCCTCAGCGGCTCGTCCGCCGTCCGGGGCAACGTCAGCCGGAACTGCGAGCCGCCGCCCGGCTCGCCCCAGGCCTGGAGCCAGCCGCCGTGCAGCCGCGCGTCCTCCAGCGCGATGGACAGCCCCAGCCCGGTACCGCCGGTGGTCCGCGCGCGTGCCGGGTCCGCCCGCCAGAAGCGGCTGAAGACCCGGGTCGCCTCACCGGGCTTGAGCCCGACGCCGTAGTCCCGCACGGCGATCGCGACCGCCCCGCCCGCCGCGGCGAGCTTGACGACGACGTCCCTGCCGTCGCCGTGCTCCACGGCGTTGACGACGAGGTTGCGCAGGACGCGCTCCACCCGCCGGGTGTCCGCCTCGGCGACGACGGGCTGCTGGTCGCCGACCACCTTGATCCGCGTGCCCTTGCGCTCGGCGAGCGGCTCGGCCCCTCCGACCACGCGCCGTACGACGATCCGCAGGTCGACCGGCTCCGCCTCCAGGGCCGCCGCGCCCGCGTCGAAGCGGCTGATCTCGAGCAGATCCGAGAGCAGCGACTCGAACCGGTCGATCTGGTCGGCGAGCAGCTCGGCCGACCGCGCGGTCACCGGATCGAAGTCCTCACGGGCCTCATGGATGACGTCCGCCGCCATCCGTACGGTCGTCAGCGGTGTCCGCAGCTCGTGGGACACGTCCGACACGAACCGGCGCTGCATCCGTGACAGGTCCTCGAGCTGGTTGATCTTCAGCTGGAGGTTCTGCGCCATCTTGTTGAAGGCCTCGCCGAGCCGCGCGATGTCGTCCTCGCCCGTGACCTTCATCCGTTCCTGGAGCCGCCCGGCGGACAGCCGCTCGGCGATCCCGGCCGCCATCCGCACCGGCGTCACGACCTGCCGCACCACGAGCCAGGCGATCGCCCCGAGGAGGACGACGACGAACAGACCGGCGGTCGCCAGCGTGCCCTTGACCAGGCTCAGCGACTTCTCCTCCTGCGTCAGCGGGAAGAGGTAGTACAGCTGGTACGGCTCACCGTTGGGGTCGTTGACCTGCTTGCCGATGACCAGACCGGGCTGGGAGTCCGCGCCGTTGCTGTAGACGACCCGCGTGTAGCGCTGCGCGGCCCCGGTGCTGGTGTCGATCCGTTCCCGCAGGTCGCCGGGCACGCTCTGGGCCGGGTCGACGTGCCCCGAGGCACGCGGACCGCGCCCGCCGCCGCTCTCGTCGCCCATGGGCAGGGTGACCACGTCGAAGGCGCCCTGGCCGCCGCTGGAGAGCGACTCCACGAGGTCGCTCATCCACTGGATGACGCTCTGCGAGGACCGGCCGTCCACCGCGGACGGGTCCTCGCCGGTGCCGCTCGCGGCCTCGTCGGCCTGCTGCTTGGCCACCGCGAACCCGCCGGTGGCCTGGCTCTGGGACGCCTTCACCTTGGCGTCCAGCAGGCCGTTGCGCACCTGGCCGATGACGACGAAGCCCAGGAGCAGGACCACGCCCAGCGACATCAGCAGCGTGGTGACGACGACCTTGAGCTGGATGTTGCGCCGCCACAGCCGCATGACGGGCAGCAGCGGCCGGCGCACCCAGCGCACGAACAGGCGGATGACCGGGCTGCCCTGGACCCCGCCCCGGAGCAGCCCGCCCTCCAGGAGGCGCCCCCAGCGGGAACGCCGTGAGGTGCGGCCCTCGGACGTCCGGCCGACAGGCCGCTCCGGTCGGTCCCCGGACCGGCCGGAGCCCGAAGCGGCACTGTCACCGGACATGTCAGCTCGGTCCTGCCTTGTAGCCGACGCCACGGACGGTCACCACGATCTCCGGCTTCTCCGGGTCCTTCTCGACCTTGGAGCGCAGCCGCTGGACGTGGACGTTCACCAGCCGGGTGTCGGCCGCGTGGCGGTACCCCCAGACCTGCTCTAGGAGCACCTCACGCGTGAACACCTGCCACGGCTTGCGGGCCAGCGCGACCAGCAGGTCGAACTCCAGCGGGGTCAGCGCGATCGACTGCCCCTCCCGCTTCACGGAGTGCCCGGCCACGTCGATGACCAGGTCACCGATGGCGAGCTGTTCCGGCGCGGGCTCCTCCGACCTGCGCAGCCGCGCCCGGATCCGGGCGACCAGCTCCTTCGGCTTGAACGGCTTGACGATGTAGTCGTCGGCGCCGGACTCCAGGCCCACCACGACATCGACGGTGTCGCTCTTCGCCGTGAGCATCACGATCGGCACCCCGGACTCCGCCCTGATCAGGCGGCACACCTCGATGCCGTCCCGGCCGGGCAGCATCAGATCCAGCAGCACCAGATCGGGCTTGGCCTCACGGAAAGCGGCCAGCGCCTTGTCGCCGTCGGCTACGAAAGACGGCTCAAAACCTTCACCACGCAGCACAATGCCGAGCATCTCGGCCAGTGCGGTGTCGTCGTCGACGACAAGGACTCGTCCCTTCATAAACGACATCATCCCATTAGCTATTCGTGACCTGGCGTGACCTGGCACACAGCTCGGCCAGGGCCTCTGCCGTCACGGGTGAGACGGCACCTTCCTCCGTGACGATCGCCGTGACCAGCTCCGGTGGTGTCACGTCGAACGCCGGGTTGTACGCCTGGGTCCCCAGGGGTGCCACAAGAATCCCGCCTCCCGCTTCGGTTCCGGCCACCGGCACCTGTGGTGCCGTGACCTCGGTCACTTCATGTCCGGGGCGCTGCTCGACCTCGATGGACGCCCCGTCCGGTGTCCGGGGATCGACCGTCGTCACCGGTGCCACCACTATGAACGGCACGTGGTGGTACCGCGCGAGCACCGCGAGCGGATAGCTCCCCACCTTGTTCGCCACCGAGCCGTCGGCCGCGATGCGGTCCGCCCCTATCAGTACCGCGTCCACCTCGCCCGCCGCGAACAGCGATCCCGCCGCACTGTCGGTGAGCAGCGTGTACGCCATGCCGCTGCGGGCCGCCTCGTATGCCGTCAGGCGAGCACCTTGCAGCAACGGACGCGTTTCGTCCACCCACAGCCGCCTGAGCCGGCCCGTCCGGTGCGCCGCCAGCGCCACCGCGAACGCCGTGCCCTCCCCGCCCGACACCAGCGAACCGGTGTTGCAGTGGGTGAGGATCCGGTGCCCGCCGCCGGGCATCAGCTCGTCCAGCAGCGCCAGCCCGTGCCCGGCCATCCGGGCGCTGGCCTCGGCGTCCTCGCGGTGCAGTTGCCGTGCCGCGGCCAGCGCCGCCCCGGCCGCCTCCCGGAGATCACCGCCGCGGGCGAGGACGTCCCGGTGGGCGTCCAGGGCCCGGCGCACCCCCACCCCGAGGTTCACCGCGGTGGGCCGGGCGCCCTCCAGCGCGGCCGCGGCGTCGTCCACGTCGAAGCCCCGTACGGCGGCGAGGGCGACGCCGTACGCCCCCGCGATGCCCAGCAGTGGCGCACCGCGCACGGCGAGCGAGCCGATCGCCTCCACGAGCGCGGGGGCGTCCGTGCAGACGAGCTCGGCCTCCTCGGCCGGCAGTCTGGTCTGGTCGAGGAGCACCAGAACGGGTCCTTCCGGTGGCTCCTCCCAGCGGATCACCGGGATCTCGGTCGGCCGCTTGTGGTCGCCGCTGTGTGCGTACTGATCAGCCATGCCGCCAGTCTGCCCCCTGGGACGGGGACTTTTGAAGGCACAGCCCTCACCTCGGCCGGTCCGTCGCCGACCACCCCATGGCACGATGGCAGCGAACCTGCCGCCGCGACCGCGGACGGGCACCGTGAAGGAGCGACGATGAACGACACTCCGGGCTGGGCTTCGCCCGGATCCGCCCCGTCGGAAGGGCAAGGGCCGGGGACGTCCGGACCTGCCGAGCCCGCAGACCGCCCGAACCCCGAGCAGCCCGCCCCGCAGGGTCCGGGCTGGTCGAAGGAGCAGCCGCCGAGCCAGTGGTCCGCGCCCACCGACCGGCCCGGCGCCCCGGACCCCGGCCAGGCGCCCCCGCCCCCGCCGGGCTGGGGCGCCCCGCCTCCGGCCGGGCCCGGCCACCACGGACCCGGTGGCCACGGCGGCGGGTACGCAGGCCCGGGCGGCTACGGCGGTCCCGGCTCCTGGGGAGGAGGCTGGGGCGGCCCCCCGCCCGCGGCCAAGCCCGGTGTGATCCCGCTCCGCCCGCTCGGCGTGGGCGAGATCCTCGACGGCGCGGTCTCCACCATGCGCACCCACTGGCGCACCGTCCTCGGCATCGCGCTGACCGTCGCCGTCCTCACCGAGGTCGTCGCCGTCCTCGTCCAGGGGTTCTTCCTGGACAGCTCCAGCGTCGCGGCCCTCAGCGATCCGAGCGCGACCCTCGACGAGCTGACCGCCGCCATGGGTGACTCCCTGCTCAACAGCGGGGTGATCTTCGTGGTCACCCTGATCGGCACCGTCGCCGCCACAGCCCTGCTCACCACCGTCACCAGCCGCGCCGTGCTCGGCACGTCGGTCACCGCCGCCGAGGCCTGGCGCGACGCCCGCCCCCAGATCCTGAGGCTGTTCGGCCTGATCTGCCTGCTGCTGCTCATCACCGTGCTCGTCATCACGGTGGGCGCGGTACCCGGCCTCGTCATGGCCGCCACGGTCGGCGGTGGAGGCTCGGTGGCGCTCACCGTCCTGGGCATCGTCGGCGCCGGCCTCGTCGCCCTGTGGCTGATGATCCGCTACTCGCTGGCCTCGCCCACGCTGATGCTGGAGAAGCAGGGCGTCTTCAAGGCGCTGAGCCGGTCCGCGAAACTGGTGCGCGGCTCCTGGTGGCGGATCTTCGGCATCCAGCTGCTCGCGACGATCATCGCGAACGTCGTCGCGTCGATCATCATCATCCCCTTCACCTTCATCGCCGCGGCCTTCACCGGCGACGGCGTCACCGGCTTCCTCAACAGCGCCGGCGGCGACATCGGCTGGACGTTCCTCATCATCACCGGAATCGGCGCGGTCATCGGCGCCATGATCACGTACCCGATCACGGCCGGTGTCACCGTGCTCCTCTACATCGACCAGCGCATCCGCCGCGAGGCCCTCGACCTCGAACTGGGCCGCGCCGCCGGCGTCCAGGGCTACGGGCCCGGCGCCGTCCCGGGGAGCTGACAGGGTGCACACCGCGGGGGGAGTGCTCACCGTGCTCACATCGGCACCGACGCTGCCCGAAGCCGCCGGCGGCGCCGTCCGGGCGCTGCCGCGCGGTGACGGCGAGCCGCCCGTCACCCTCCCGCGCGACCCCGCGCGGGAGGCGGCCCGGCGCGAACTGTCCAAGCAGATGTACCACGAGAACGACCCCAGCTGGTTCCAGCGGGCCCTGGACGCCTTCTGGGAATGGGTCGGCAAACTGTTCGACGCCGCCTCCACCGCCGCGCCCGGCGGCACGCTCGGGCTGATCGTCATCGTGCTCGCCGTGCTCGCCGTCCTGGGCGCCCTGTGGTGGCGCCTGGGCACCCCGCGCCGCCGGCCGGCCTCCGCGCCCGTCCTGTTCGACGACCGCCCCCGCAGCGCCGCCGAACACCGCGCGGCCGCCGAGGCACACGCCGCCCAGGGCCACTGGAACCAGGCCGTCCAGGAACGCATGCGCGCCCTCGTCCGCGCCCTGGAGGAACGCGCCCTGCTCGACCTCCACCCCGGCCGCACCGCAGACGAGGCCGCCGCGGAGGCCGGCCGCGCCCTGCCCGCCCACACCGGCCGGCTGCACACCGCGGCCCGGGGCTTCGACGACGTGACATACGGCGGCCGCACCGCGACGGAGGAGTCGTACCGGCAGCTCACCGAACTCGACCGCGACCTGGAACGGACCAGACCCCGGCTCGCGAGCACCTACGCCGGCAACCAGAACCACAGCGACAGCGACACGGACGACAACGCCCGTCAGGGAGCCGCCGGATGACGACCGAGGTCCCGCTCCCCTCCACCTCGGCCTCGCCCACCGCCCGCCAGGTGTGGACCCGCGCGCGGGGCGTCGTCCTCGCACTCACGCTGCTGGCCGTGGCGGCCGTCGTCATCGCCGTGGTCCGCTCCGACGCCCGCCACGGCGAACTCGACCCGCGCTCCGCCGACCCCCACGGCAGCCGCGCGGTCGCCGAACTCCTCGCCGACCGCGGCGTGGACACGCGCGTGGTCACCACCCTGGAGGAGGCGTCCGCCGCCGCGAAACCCGACACGACCCTCCTGGTCGCCGTCCCCGACCTCCTGACGCACCGCCAGCAGTCGCGGCTGCACTCCGATTTCGCCGAATCCGGCGGCCGTACCGTCCTGGTCTCCGCCGGCAGCACGTCCGTCGACCGGCTCGCCCCGGGCGTCATCGCCGACCCGGCCACCAGCTTCGGCTCGACCCTCGACCCGGTCTGCGACCTGCCCGCCGCCGTCCGCGCGGGCTCCGCCGACATGGGCGGTCTGCGCTACACCACCGCTCATCTCGACGCCGACGAGTGCTACCCCAGCGAGCGCCTGGCCACCCTGCTGCGCATCCCGGCGGCCACCGGGGGCGGAGACACGGTCCTCCTCGGCGCCCCCGACATCCTTCTCAACGACCGCCTCGCCGAGCACGGCAACGCCTCGCTCGCTCTCCAGCTCCTCGGCTCCCGCCCGCATCTCGTCTGGTACCTCCCCTCACTCGCCGACGCCTCCGCCGCCTCCGAAGAAGGCCAACGCGGTTTCTTCGACCTGCTCCCCTCCGGCTGGCTCTGGGGCACCGCGCAGCTCTTCGTCGCGGCGGCCCTGGCCGCCCTGTGGCGGGCACGCCGGCTCGGTCCGCTCGTGCCCGAAAGACTTCCCGTCGCGATCCGCGCCTCCGAAACCGTCGAAGGCCGCGCCCGCCTCTACCGCAAGGCGAACGCCCGCGACCGCGCGGCCACCGCTCTCCGCTCCACCACCCGCACGCGCCTCGCCCCCCTCGTAGGCATCCCCGTGTCCCAGGCGCACACGCCCGAGACCCTGCTTCCCTCCCTGTCCACCCGCCTCCACGGCGACGGACAGGGCCTGCACAATCTCCTGTTCGGACCGCCACCCGGCGACGACGCAGCCCTCATCACCCTCGCCGACCGACTCGACGCCCTCGAAAGAGAGGTACGCCGTCCATGATGGACCCGACCACTGACAACGCCGCGCACACCGGGGATCCGGCCGCCGCCCGTGCCTCCCTGGAAGCCCTGCGCGCCGAGATCGCCAAAGCCGTGGTCGGCCAGGACCCCGCTGTCACCGGCCTCGCCGTCGCCCTGCTGTGCCGCGGACACGTCCTCCTCGAAGGCGTCCCCGGTGTCGCCAAGACCCTGCTCGTCCGCACTCTCGCCGCTGCCCTCGACCTCGACACCAAGCGCGTCCAGTTCACCCCCGACCTGATGCCGAGCGACGTCACCGGCTCCCTGGTCTACGACGCCCGCACCTCCGAGTTCTCCTTCCAGCCCGGACCGGTCTTCACCAATCTCCTCCTCGCGGACGAGATCAACCGCACGCCCCCGAAGACCCAGGCATCCCTCCTGGAGGCCATGGAGGAGCGCCAGGTCACCGTCGACGGCACCCCCCGCCCCCTGCCCGACCCCTTCCTGGTCGCCGCCACCCAGAACCCCGTGGAGTACGAGGGCACCTACCCCCTCCCCGAAGCCCAGCTCGACCGCTTCCTCCTCAAACTCACGATCCCGCTGCCCTCACGCCAGGACGAGATCGACGTCCTCACCCGACACACCGAGGGCTTCAACCCCCACGACCTGCACGCCGCCGGCGTACGCCCCGTCGCCACCGCCGCCGATCTGGAGACCGCCCGCGCCGCGGTGGCGAAGACGACGGTGTCCCCCGAGATCACCGCCTACGTCGTCGACATCTGCCGCGCCACGCGCGAGTCACCGTCCCTCGCCCTCGGCGTCTCCCCCCGAGGAGCCACCGCCCTCCTGTCCACCGCCCGCGCCTGGGCCTGGCTGACCGGACGCGACTACGTCATCCCCGACGACGTCAAGGCCCTCGCCCTCCCCACCCTCCGCCACCGTGTGCAGCTCCGCCCGGAGGCCGAGATGGAAGGCGTCACGACCGACTCGGTCATCAACGCGATCCTCGCCCACGTCCCCGTCCCCCGCTGATGGCCCTCACCGGACGCGCCGCTCTCCTGGCGGCACTCGGCTCTCTCCCCGTCGGCCTCTGGGAACCGGGCTGGACGGGCCTGCTCGCCGTCAACGCCCCCCTGGCGGTGGCCTGTGCCTGCGACTTCGCCCTGGCCGCCCCCGTGCGCCGGCTCGGCCTCAGCCGCTCCGGCGACACCTCCGTACGCCTGGGCGACAGCGCCGACATCACCCTGACGGTCACCAACACGTCCCGCCGCCCGCTCCGGGCCCGTATCCGTGACGCCTGGCCCCCCAGCAGCTGGCAGCCCGGCACCGAGGTGGCAGCCTCCCGGCACCGCCTCACGGTCCCCGCAGGTGAACGCCGACGCGTCACCACCCGGCTGCGCCCGACCCGCCGCGGCGACCGCCGTGCCGACCGCGTCACCGTCCGGTCCTACGGCCCGCTCGGCCTCTTCGCCCGCCAGGGCACCCACGACGTCCCCTGGACGGTTCGTGTGCTGCCGCCGTTCACCAGCCGCAAACACCTGCCCTCCAAACTGGCCCGCCTGCGCGAACTGGACGGCCGCACCAGCGTCCTCACCCGCGGCGAAGGCACGGAGTTCGACAGCCTGCGCGCATACGTTCCCGGCGACGACACCCGCTCCATCGACTGGCGTGCCACAGCCCGCCAGTCCGCCGTGGCGGTACGCACCTGGCGTCCCGAACGCGACCGGCACATCCTGCTGGTCCTCGACACCGGCCGCACCTCCGCGGGCCGGGTCGGCGACGTCCCCCGCCTGGACGCCTCCATGGACGCGGCCCTGCTTCTCGCGGCCCTCGCCTCCCGGGCCGGCGACCGCGTCGACCTCCTCGCCCACGACCGCCGCCTCCGCGCCCTCGTACAGGGCCGCTCGGCAGGCGACGTCCTCCCTTCCCTGGTCAACGCCATGGCCACCCTCGAACCGGAGCTCGTCGAAACCGATGCCCGAAGCCTCACGGCCACGGCCCTGCGCACAGCCCCTCGGCGCTCCCTGATCGTCCTTTTCACGACGCTCGACGCGGCCCCCACCGAGGAGGGCCTGCTCCCCGTGCTGGCCCAACTCACCCAGCGCCACACGGTCCTGCTCGCCTCGGTCGCCGACCCACACCTGGCACGGATGTCCAACGCCCGCGGAAACACCGACGCCGTGTACGAGGCAGCGGCGGCAGCCCAGGCCCAGACCGAACGCGACCGCACCGCGGGACAACTCCGCCGCCACGGCGTCACAGTCGTCGAAGCGACCCCGGACGGCCTGGCACCGGCCGTGGCGGACACCTACCTCGCCTTGAAGGCAGCGGGGCGCCTCTGAGGAAGGGGACAGAAAGAAAGGGGAAGGGGCGCGACCCCAAAGCCCTTAAACGCAGAAAGCCCCGTGCCGAAGGGCACGGGGCTTTCTCTACAAGAATTGTTCGGCGGCGTCCTACTCTCCCACAGGGTCCCCCCTGCAGTACCATCGGCGCGGTAGGGCTTAGCTTCCGGGTTCGGAATGTGACC
>NZ_JBHXQZ010000103.1:0-22448 GCF_042717095.1 Streptomyces sp. NPDC058632
GGGCCCCGGGTTCTCGAACCCCGGGCCCCCCCCTGAACGCTGCCGGCCGTTACGCCGTACTCATGGCCATCAGGCCGTCAGTTGTCGTCCTCGTCGATCAGGAACCCGCGCATCGGCGAGGGCGCCTGACCCATCGGCGACGGTCCCTGCGGACGCACCGGCGCCATGGGCTGGGTCATCGCCGGCTGCATCTGCTGCTGGCCACCGCCGTACGACGGGCCGGACTGGCCGGGACCACCGCCCATCTGCTGGTTGCCGCCGTAGGACGGCGCACCGGCACCGGCCGGAGCCATGGAGGGCGCCGGGGACGGCGGCAGCGACGGGGCGGCGGGCTGACGCGGCGGGGCGAGCGAGTCGTCCGCCTGGGTCTCCAGCTGACGCAGCTGCGACTCCAGGTAGGACTTCAGCCGCGTGCGGTACTCGCGCTCGAAGCCGCGCAGATCCTCGACCTTGCGCTCCAGCGTGGCGCGGGCGGACTCCAGGGAGCCCATCGCGACGCGGTGCTTCTCCTGCGCGTCCCGCTCCAGGGCGTCCGCCTTGGCGCGGGCGTCCCGCTCGAGACCCTCGGCACGCGAACGCGCCTCGCCGACGATCTTGTTGGCTTCGGAACGGGCCTCGGCGATCGCCTGGTCGGCGGTCTGCTGGGCCAGCGAGAGCACGCGGGCCGCACTGTCTCCGCCGGGGCCGCCCTGCTGTCCGGGAAGGCCGCCCATGGGGCCGCCGGGGCCACCCATCGGACCGCCGTGACCCATCTGGCCCTGCATCTGGCCCTGCATCGGGCCGCCCTGGCCCATCTGGCCCTGCATCTGGCCCTGCATCGGGCCGCCCTGGCCCATCTGCCCCTGCATCGGGCCACCCTGGCCCATCGGGCCGCCCTGGCCCATGGGACCGGGACCCTGACCCATCGGGCCGGGACCCTGCGGACCGCCCTGACCGCCGGGGCCGGCGGGCAGCTGCGGCGCACCGCTCGGCAGCTGGGGCGGACCACCCATGGGGCCACCCATCTGCTGCTGCGGCGGGCCCGATATGCCGGCGGGCACCGGACCGCCGGGACCTCGCATGCCCTGCTGGGGCATCCCCTGGGGCGGCCCCTGCTGCTGTTGTTGCTGTTGCTGTTGCTGCTGCTGCTGGTCCTGCTGTTCCGGAGGCTTGCGCATGTTCTGCTGGTTCTGGGCAGCGGCGCGCGTGGCCGCGGCCAGTTTGGCGCGCAGGTCCTCGTTCTCGCGGAGCAGGCGCGTCAGTTCGGCTTCGACCTCATCGAGGAAGGCATCGACCTCGTCCTCGTCATAGCCTTCTCGGAGGCGGACGGTCGTGAACTGCTTGTTCCGCACGTCCTCGGGGGTCAACGGCATCTCTTCACCTCAACGTAGTCATCGGCAGTCGGCAGGCCCATGTCGTCCACAGTCACCTCAGCGCACTGCCCACGAGGGAGATCAGGATGTAGACAATGATCATCAGTACGAAGAAGGACAGGTCGAGCGCCACGCCCCCGAGACGCAGCGGCGGGATGAACCGCCGCAGAAGCTTCAGCGGTGGATCGGTGACAGTGTAGGTGGCCTCCAGGACGACCACCATCGCCTTGCCGGGTTGCCACGAGCGGGCGAACTGGAAGACGTAGTCCATGACCAGACGGAAGATGAGCACGATGAGGAACACCATCAGCGCGATGTAGATCACCTGCGCGAACACGCTCATGGTCTGTCTGTCCCTCTCCCCTGTGTCCTGCTTCTGTCAGGTCCTGCGTCTCAGCTCTGGTTGAAGAACCCGCCCTCTGCGATACGGGCCTTGTCCTCCGCCGTGACATCGACGTTAGCAGGAGACAGGAGGAAGACCTTCTGCGTCACCCGCTCGATGCTGCCGTGAAGACCAAACACCAAACCGGCCGCAAAGTCGACAAGTCGCTTGGCATCTGTGTCGTCCATCTCAGTCAGATTCATGATCACCGGCGTGCCTTCGCGGAAGTGTTCCCCGATGGTACGGGCCTCGTTGTAGGTCCGCGGGTGAAGTGTGGTGATCCGGTAAGGCTCTCGTTCCGACACGACCTTGGGCATGATCACCGGTGCGTTCTTCTCCAGGCTGGCGCGTTCTTGTGTGATGGATGCCACGGGCGCGATGCGCGCCGGGCGTGCCGATTCAGCGGGAAGCGAAGCGGACCGGGCGACCGGTTCGCGAGGCGGGGGCGGCTGGGCGACTCGCACCTCTTCGTCCCTTTGGAGTTGATGTGCCCCGTGCGCACTGTGCGACTGGTGCGACGGCTCGTGCCGCCGGTGGTCCCGCTCGGACTCCGGGTCGAGTTCGGGTTCGAAGTCGTCGTCTGGGTCAAATCCGCGGCCGTCGTACCCATCGTCCTCCACGAGGCCGAGGTAGACCGCCATCTTGCGCATCGCGCCGGCCATTCTCCGTGCCCTCCGCTCTGTGGTGGATCCGCTGACGACCGCCAAGTGCCCGCGATCCACAAGGTCCTCAGTCCGCCGATCAGCGGCAATGACCATATTTTCTACTGTGGTCCGACTTCCTGGCGACGTTACCCGAGCCCGGAGCGGACTCCGAGTACCGCACTGCCGACGCGCACATGTGTCGCTCCGGCCGCAACAGCCTGTTCGAGATCCGCACTCATCCCCGCGGAGACCATGTTCGCAGCAGGATGGGCCGCGCGCAGGTCGGTCGACAAAACCACCAAGCGCTCGAACGCGGCCTGTTGACGCCCGGCGTACTCCCCGGTGAGCGGGGCGACGGTCATCAGTCCGTCCAGCCGCAGCCCTTCGGCCCCGGCGACGAGACCGGCCAACTCCGCGACGCCGCCCGGCGCCACGCCACCGCGCTCCCCCCGGCCGCTCTCGCCGGCGTCGAGCGCGACCTGGATGAGGCAGCCCAGCTCGCGCCCGGTCCGCACGGCCTCCTTCGAGAGCGCCGTGACCAGTCGGGAACGGTCGACCGACTGCACGAAATCGGCATAACCGACCACAGAGCGCACTTTGTTGGTCTGAAGTTGTCCGACAAAGTGCCATTCAAGGGGCAGGTCCGCGCATTCGGCGGCTTTCGGGGCGGCGTCCTGGTCGCGGTTCTCGGCGACATGGCGCACACCGAGTTCCGACAGGATCCGCACATCACTCGCGGGGAAGGTCTTGGTGACCACGATCAGGGTCACCTCCTCGCGCCCGCGCCCGGCGGCCGCGCACGCGGCGGCGATCCGTTCCTCCACATCCGCGAGATTCGCGGCGATTTCATCCTTGCGGTCCGTCATGCCCCATCAGTCCAGCCACACATAGCCCGCGAGCCGCCCGGTGGTGCGGTCCCGCCGGTACGAGAAATGATCGTCCGACTCCAGCGTGCACACCGGCGACCGCTCCCGGTCGCCCACCCCGAGCCGTTCGAGCTGGGCGTGCACACCCCCGGCCACATCGACCGCCGGTGTGCCCCTGCTCGTCCCGGCGTACGCCGCCGGCTCGACGGCGGTCACGTCGGCGCGCATCCGCTCCGGCACCTCGTAGCACCGGCCGCAGACCGCGGGGCCGGTGCGGGCGACGATCCGGGCCGGATCGGCGCCGAGTTCCGTCATGGCCCGTACGGCGGCGGGGACCACCCCCGCGACCAGTCCGGGCCGGCCCGCGTGGGCCGCCGCGACAACACCGGCGACGGGGTCGGCGAGCAGCACCGGGACGCAGTCGGCGGTGAGCACGGCGAGGGCGAGGCCCCGCCGCGCGGTGACCACCGCGTCGGCCCCGGGAACGGGACCCTCGCCCCACGGCTCGTCCACCACGACCGCGTCGGCCCCGTGCACCTGGTTCATCCAGACCACCCGGGCCGGGTCCAGACCGAGGGACTTCGCGGTCAGTTCACGGTTGGTGCGTACGGCGCCGGAGTCGTCGCCGACCGCCCCGCCGAGGTTGAGCTCCGCATACGGAGCGGCGCTCACCCCGCCCCACCGGTCGGTGAGGGCGAAGTGCGCGCCGCGCACGCTGTCACGCTGTCCTATCACTTGAGGAAGTCCGGTACGTCCAGCTCCTCGGCCGCGCTGTCCGCGTAGGTACGGGACGGCGGGACGGGCGGCTGGGCGGCCGGGAGGTCACTGACCGGCTCGGGGGCCTGCTCCGGCTCCTCCTTGGGCGTGACGCTGCCCAGGGAGCCGAAGGACGGGCGGCTCTCGGGCTGCCGCGCGGGGGCGGGCTCCTCGCGCTTGGCCGAGGAGGAGCCGAGGACGTTGTCCCGCTTCGAGGGCGGCTGGCCACCGTCGAAGCCGGCCGCGATCACCGTGACCCGGACCTCGTCGCCGAGGGCGTCGTCGATCACCGCGCCGAAGATGATGTTGGCCTCGGGGTGGGCCGCCTCGCTCACCAGCTGGGCGGCCTCGTTGATCTCGAACAGGCCGAGGTCGCTGCCGCCGGAGATGGAGAGCAGGACGCCCCTGGCGCCGTCGATGGAGGCTTCCAGCAGCGGTGAGGAGATCGCCATCTCGGCGGCGGCCACCGCGCGGTCGTCGCCGCGGGCCGAGCCGATGCCCATGAGGGCCGACCCGGCCTCGGACATGACCGACTTGACGTCGGCGAAGTCGAGGTTGATCAGACCGGGCGTGGTGATGAGGTCGGTGATGCCCTGGACACCGGAGAGCAGGACCTGGTCCGCCGACTTGAAGGCGTCCAGGACCGAGACCTGGCGGTCCGAGATGGACAGCAACCGGTCGTTGGGGATGACGATGAGGGTGTCGACCTCTTCGCGGAGCTCGGCGATGCCGTCCTCCGCCTGGTTGGCGCGGCGCCGCCCCTCGAAGGTGAACGGGCGGGTGACCACGCCGATGGTGAGAGCGCCGAGCGAGCGGGCGATGTTGGCCACCACGGGGGCACCGCCGGTGCCGGTGCCGCCGCCCTCGCCGGCCGTCACGAAGACCATGTCGGCCCCCTTGAGGACCTCCTCGATCTCCTCGCGGTGGTCCTCGGCCGCCTTGCGGCCGACGGCCGGGTTGGCTCCGGCGCCGAGTCCGCGGGTGAGTTCACGGCCGACGTCGAGCTTGACGTCGGCGTCGCTCATCAACAGGGCTTGCGCGTCGGTGTTGATGGCGATGAACTCGACGCCCTTGAGACCGACCTCGATCATCCGGTTGATGGCATTGACACCACCGCCGCCGACACCGATGACTTTGATGACTGCGAGGTAGTTCTGCGGTGCTGCCACGTCGAAGGCCTCTCGCCTCGAGTTACGTGTCGCCGCCCCACGGCCGTGCCGCGGTCCGACGACTGATGCCGATGGGGACGGTCCGTATCGCCGACCCGAACCCTAACGTTGAAGTTTAGGGTTACCAGTGTGTCTGTTCCCTGGAGTCTTCTGAACAGGACACTAAGTCGACAAGTGGCGCACGTTCAACGAACACGCCGAACCTCCCGTTTTTCTTTTCACCCTATGTGATCAGCCGTGGCACCACCCAACCAGGGGTCCGGCCTGCACTGATGTACGTCAACTCCCTGATGAGGCGGGCGCGGTGGGAACACTCACATCGAAGTGCCGTGCGTCGGGCGCGGCTTTCAGCAGAGCGGTGAGTGCACGGCCCTTCGCGGCACCATTCTCGCCGCTTCCCCAGTCGACCGTCCTGCCATCCGTCAGTTCCAGCGAGATGTCGTCGTAGGAACGGACCTCGACGCTCCGCGTGGTACGGGCGACGGCGTCCGGCACCTCACGCGCGACCCGTACCGCCTCGCGCACCAGGCGGCTCTCGCCGAAGCGGCGCAGGCTCGCGGCCGTGGTGCCGCTTCGGCGCACGTCCAGTTCCAGCCGGGGGACGCCTCGGGGCGCCTTGGAAACCGTGGCGTACCGGACACCTTCGTCGTCGATCTCGGTGAACTCGCCGCCCTTTTCGACCAGAAGAACCGGCGCGCGCTCGGTGATGTTCAGCCCGATTTCGTGCGGCCAGGAACGGACCACGTCAACTGTCCCGATTCGGGGCAGCTCCTCGCGGAGCCGCGAGGCGATCGCGTCCGTGTCCACCGCGGCCAGCGGGTCCCCGACGGGGACATCGGCGACCTCGCGCACCTCCCCGGGGCCCAGGACCCGGGTGCCGGACACGGACACCCGCTCCACCCTGGCCAGATCGGACCCGTACAGCAGCCAGAACGTGCCGCTGCCGAGGAATACCAGGGCGACCGCCAGGATGATGATCAGACGGAGATGTCGCCGCCTCAGCCGCCGCCGCACGGGCGGCGGGCCGGACGACTTCCGCTGACGTTCACCGCGCTCGGCGGTCGTCGATCCGGCCACGAACCCTGCCTTCCGTCATACGCCCCTACAGGCCTGCCCGGTGGATCCCGCCCCGCTACCGCTGCCCGCGGGCGGCGATCGCCTCGTACACCATGCCGACGAGGAGGTCGTCGGCGTCCCGGCGGCCGAACTCGGCGGCGGCCCGGGACATCTCGTACAGCCGGTGCGGGTCGGCCAGTACGGGCAGCACGTTGCGCTGCACCCACTCCGGCGTCAGCTCCGCGTCGTCGACCAGGAGTCCGCCGCCGGCCTTGACCACCGGCTGGGCGTTCAGCCGCTGTTCACCGTTGCCGATGGGCAGCGGGACGTAGGCGGCCGGGAGCCCGACGGCGGAGAGTTCGGCGACGGTCATCGCGCCCGCGCGGCAGAGCATCATGTCGGCCGCGGCGTACGCGAGGTCCATCCGGTCCACGTAACCTACCGGGATGTAGGGGGGCATTCCCGGCATCTGCTGCACCTGGGGCAGTTCGTTCTTCGGGCCGACCGCGTGCAGGATCTGGATGCCCGCCTGCTGCAGCCGCGGCGCGACCTGCTGGACGACCTCGTTCAGCCTGCGGGCGCCCTGCGAGCCTCCGGAGACCAGCAGCGTGGGCAGGTTGGGGTCGAGCCCGAACGCGGCGCGGGCCTCGGGCCGTACGGCGGCCCGGTCCAGGGTGGCGACGGAGCGGCGCAGCGGGATCCCGATGTAGCGGGCGTCACGCAGCTTGCTGTCCGGGGTGGAGACGGCGACCCGGGCCGCGTACCGGGAACCGATCTTGTTGGCCAGGCCGGGGCGGGCGTTGGCCTCGTGGATGACGATCGGCACACCGAGCCGCTTGGCGGCGAGGTAGGCGGGCAGGGCGACATAGCCGCCGAAGCCGACCACGGCGTCCGCCTTGGTGCGCTCCAGGATCTGCTCGGTCGCCTTGATGGTGCCGCGCAGCCGTCCCGGGACGGTGATCAGCTCGGGGGTGGGCTTGCGTGGCAGCGGCACGGCGGGGATCAGCGCCAGTTCGTACCCGCGCTCGGGTACCAGACGTGTCTCGAGACCGCGTTCCGTGCCCAGGGCCGTGATGCCCACGGACGGATCCTGCCTGCGCAGGGCATCCGCGAGGGCGAGCGCGGGCTCGATGTGGCCTGCGGTTCCTCCGCCGGCGAGTACGACATGCACCGAAATTCACCGCTCTCCGGACGAGCGTGCCGCCGTGGCGCGCCGTCGCATCGTGTTCCATCTGCGGGGCCGTTGAAGACCCCCGCCCCGCTTTCTACCAAAGCGGGGTTGCCGCATCGCAAGCGCCGCCCGCGCAGCGGGATCGTCACGCGCGAAGGCGATCAGCAGCCCGATGGCGAACATGGTCGGCAGCAGGGCGGAGCCCCCGTAGGAGAACAGCGGGAGGGGGACACCGGCGATCGGGAGCAGCCCGAGGACCGCACCCATGTTGATCACGGCCTGTGCCGTGAGCCAGGTGGTCACGCCTCCTGCGGCATACCTCACGAAGGGGTCCTCCGTGCGTCCGGCCACGCGGATACCCGCATAGCCTAGAGCCGCGAACAGGGCGAGTACCGACAGCGTCCCCGCCAGACCCAGTTCCTCACCGGTGATGGCGAAGATGAAGTCGGTGTGGGCTTCCGGCAGTTGGCCCCATTTCTCCACACTCGCGCCGAGCCCCGAACCGAAGATCCCGCCGGAGGCGAGGGCGTAGATCCCGTGCACGGCCTGCCAGCAGTCGACGGGGCCCGCCTGGGGCTCGGTGGCGCCGAGACAGGCGAGCCGGGCCATGCGGTTCGGGCTGGTCCCGATGAGGAGCGCGCCGATCAGCGCGGCGACGGCCAGCACACCGACGAACAGCCGGGTGGGCGCCCCGGCCAGCCAGAGCAGGCCGAAGAGGATCGCGGTGAGGATGATCGCCGTGCCCATGTCGCCGCCGAGCATGATCAGCCCGAGCAGCATGAAGGCGGCCGGCACGAGCGGCACCAGCATGTGCTTCCACTGGGACAGCAGCCGCTTCTCCTGCTTGCGGGCGAGCAGATCGGCCCCCCACAGCACCAGGGCGAGCTTGCCGAACTCGCTGGGCTGGAGCTGGAAGGAACCACCGAGGGCGATCCAGTTCTGGTTGCCGTTGACCGCCATCCCTATCCCCGGCACCTGCACCAGGACCATCAGGAAGACGGCGCCCGCGAGGATGGGGTAGGCCAGCGCCCGGTGCAGTCTCACCGGCATCCGGGAGGCCGCGAGCAGCAGCACGACCCCGATGCCGGCGGCCAGGAGCTGTTTGCGGAAGAAGTACGAGCCCGGCAGCGACATCTGCAGCGCGGTGATCTGGGAGGCCGAGTAGACCATCACCAGGCCGAGCACGGTGATCAGCGAGCTGCCGCCGAGGATCAGGTAGTAGGCGGTCAGCGGCCGGTCCCAGGCCTTGTACGCCCGTGTGTGGAGGGCGCGGAGGGGGTTCTCGCGGGCGGGCCCGGGTGCGGCGGGGCGGCGGGGCGCCCGCTGCACGGGAGGCCGTCCGGTGCGGCTAGTGGGCATGACGGCCTCCGTTGTACGCCCCATGGTGCCTCGACGGTCCCACGCGTCCCTCCCAAGGTCGCCCGGCCCAGGCGGCCGGGTCAGGCACCGAGTTCGCGCACCGCCTGTGCGAACGCCTCACCGCGCCTGTTGTAGTTGGCGAACATGTCCATCGAGGCGCAGGCCGGGGCCAGCAGCACCGTGTCGCCGGGCCGGGCGAGCCGTTTCGCCTCCTGGACAGCCTGGAGCATCGCCCCAGTGTCGGTCCGGGCGAGGTCGACCACGGGTACTTCCGGTGCGTGTCGCGCCAGGGCTTCGCGGATCAGCGCGCGGTCCGCGCCGATCAGGACGACGCCGCGCAGGCGCTTCGCCGAACCGGCGACCAGCTCGTCGAAGGTGGCGCCCTTGGCGAGTCCGCCGGCGATCCACACGATCGACTCGTAGGCCGCCAACGAGGCTTGTGCGGCATGGGTGTTGGTCGCCTTGGAGTCGTCGACCCAGGCGACCTCGTCCACGTCGGCGACATGCGCGATGCGGTGGGCGTCCGGGGTGAAGGCGCGCAGCCCGTCCCGTACGGCCGCGGCCGGCACCCCGTAGGCGCGCGCGAGGGCGGCGGCGGCGAGGGCGTTGGCGATGTTGTGCGGGGCGGGCGGGTCGACGTCGCCGACCTCGGCGAGCTCCTGGGCGTTCTTGTGCCGGTCCGCGACGAAGGCGCGGTCGACCAGGATGCCGTCGACGACGCCGAGTTGGGAGGGTCCGGGGGTGCCGAGGGTGAAGCCGACGGCGCGGCAGCCCTCCTCGACGTCGGCCTCGCGGACCAGGTCCTCGGTGGCCTTGTCGGCCACGTTGTAGACGCAGGCGATCCGGTTGCCCTCGTAGACGCGGCCCTTGTCGGCGGCGTACGCCGCCATGGAGCCGTGCCAGTCGAGGTGGTCGGGGGCGAGGTTGAGCACCGCCGCCGAGTGCGCGCGCACGGAGGAGGACCAGTGGAGCTGGTAGCTGGACAGTTCCACGGCGAGCACGTCGTAGGGTTCGTCGCCGAGCACCGCGTCGAGCAGCGAGACGCCGATGTTGCCGACGGCCGCGGTGCGCAGGCCCGCCGCCTCGAGGATCGAGGCGAGCATCCGGACGGTGGTGGTCTTGCCGTTGGTGCCGGTGACCGCGAGCCAGGGCGGGGCGTCGGGGCCGCGCAGCCGCCAGGCCAGTTCGACGTCGCCCCAGACCGGGACGCCGGCCTGTGCGGCGGCGGCGAACAGCGGCTTGCCGGGCTTCCAGCCGGGTGCGGTGACGACGAGTTCGGTGCCCTCGGGGAGGGTGCTCGCGGCCTGCTCGCCGAGGCGGACGGTGATGCCGAGCCGTTCCAGTTCGGCCGCCTGGCTCCGGGCGCGCTCGTCGTCGCCGTCGTTGACGACCGTGACGTGCGCGCCGAGGCCGTGCAGCGCCCTGGCCGCCGGGACACCGGAGACGCCGAGCCCGGCGACGGTGATGTGCCTGCCCCGGAACCGGTAGGGCTCCGGGGACTGCGATGCCACTGGTGCGGTCACTTGTCCGCTGCCCATCCCGCGTAGAAGAGGCCGAGTCCGACGATCACGCAGATGCCCTGGATGATCCAGAAGCGGACCACGACAAGGACTTCGGACCATCCCTTGAGTTCGAAGTGGTGCTGGAGCGGTGCCATGCGGAAGACGCGTTTCCCGGTGAGCTTGAAGGAGCCGACCTGGATGACCACCGACATGGTGATGAGGACGAACAGGCCGCCCAGGATCGCCATCAGCAGCTCGGTGCGGGAGCAGATCGCGAGGCCCGCGAGGACGCCGCCGAGCGCGAGCGAACCGGTGTCGCCCATGAAGATCTTGGCCGGCGAGGTGTTCCACCACAGGAAGCCGAGGCAGGAGCCCATCAGCGCGGAGGCGACCACCGCGAGGTCGAGGGGGTCTCTCACCTCGTAACAGGCACCCGGGTTGGTCAGGGTCGGCGCGTTGGCGCAGGACTCCTGGAACTGCCAGACGCCGATGAACGTGTAGGCGCCGAAGACCAGGACGGAGGCGCCGGTGGCCAGGCCGTCCAGACCGTCCGTCAGGTTCACGCCGTTCGACATCGCGAGGATCATGAACAGCGCCCAGAGGACGAACAGCACCGGGCCGATGGTCCAGCCGAAGTCGGTGATGAACGACAGCTTGGTGGACGCCGGTGTGTTGCCGCGGTTGTCCGCGAACTGCAGGGCGAGCACGGCGAAGGCGATACCGACGATCAGCTGGCCGGACATCTTCGCCTTGGCCCGCAGGCCCAGCGAACGCCGTTTGACGATCTTGATGTAGTCGTCCAGGAAGCCGACGATGCCCATGCCCACCATCAGGCCCAGCACCAGCAGACCCGAGAAGGTCGGCGAAGCGTCGGCGTCCGGGTCCAGGGAGACCGTGATCAGCTTGGCCAGGAAGTACGCGGCGACCGTGGCCAGGATGAAGGCGATACCGCCCATCGTCGGGGTGCCGCGCTTGCTGGCGTGTTCGCGCGGGCCGTCGTCCCGGATGTACTGCCCGTACCCCTTGCGCGCGAGCAGTTTGATCAGCAGCGGGGTGCCGACCAGCGTCAGGAAGAGGCCAATGACTCCTGCGAACAGGATCTGCTTCATCATCGGGTGACGACCTCACCCTCGGTACCGGTCGCGAGCAGCGCCTGCGCCACGCTCTCGAGACCGACCGAACGGGACGCCTTCACGAGAACGACGTCTCCCTGGCGCAATTCACTGCGCAACAGGTCGACAGCCGCCTGTGCGTCGGACACGTGCACCGACTCCTCACCCCACGAACCCTCGTTATATGCGCCCAGTTGCAGCCAGGCGGCTTCCCTGCCCCCGACCGCGACGAGCTTGCTGACGTTGAGCCGGACGGCGAGCCGTCCGACCGCGTCGTGCTCGGCGAGCGCCTCGTCCCCGAGCTCGGCCATCTTGCCGAGCACCGCCCACGTACGACGTCCGTTGCCCATGGCCGCGAGCGCGCGCAGGGCGGCTCGCATGGACTCGGGGTTCGCGTTGTAGGCGTCGTTGACGACCGTCACGCCGTCCGGGCGCTCGGTGACCTCCATCCGCCAGCGGGAGAGGGAGCCCGCTTCGGAGAGCGCGAGTGCGATCTCGTCTGCGGACATGCCCAACTCGTGGGCGACGGCGGCCGCGGCGAGCGCGTTCGACACGTGGTGCTCACCGTACAGGCGCATGGTCACATCGCTTGCACCGGAGGGTGTGTGAAGCCTGAACGAGGGCTGCCCACTGTCCATGAGTCGCACGTTCTCGGCCCGAACGTCCGCTTCGTCACTCTCTCCGAAGAGGAGCACCTTCGCCTTCGTGCGGGACGCCATGGCCCGTACGAGCGGGTCGTCCGCGTTGAGGACCGCGGTGCCGTCCTCGGGGAGCGCCTCGACGAGTTCTCCCTTGGCCCGGGCGATCTGCTCCCGGCCGCCGAACTCGCCGATGTGCGCGGTGCCCACGTTGAGCACCAGGCCGATCTTCGGCGGGGTGAGGCCGGTGAGGTAGCGGATGTGGCCGATCCCGCGGGCGCCCATCTCCAGCACGAGGAAACGGGTTTCCCCGGTGGCGGTGAGCGCGGTCAGCGGCAGCCCGATCTCGTTGTTGAGGGAGCCGGGGGTGAAGACGGTCGGCGCCTTGCGCCGCAGCACCTGCGCGATGAGGTCCTTGGTGCTGGTCTTGCCGGCCGAGCCGGTCAGTGCGACGAGGGTGGCGCCGAGACGCCGTACGACGTGCCGGGCGAGGGCGCCCAGCGCGCTCTGGACGTCCTCGACGACGATCGCGGGCACCCCCACGGGCCGGGAGGCGAGCACGGCGGCCGCACCGGCCCGGACGACCGCGGCCGCGTAGTCGTGGCCGTCCACGCGCTCACCGACGAAGGCGACGAACAGGCTGCCCGGCACCACCTCCCGTGAGTCCCGGACCACCGGCCCGGTGACCGGGGCGGACGGATCCGGTATGTCGTACGTCTGCCCGCCGACGACTTCTGCGATCTCGGCGAGGGAGAGGGCGATCACAAGTTCATCCCTGGGTCTGCTGGATAGCTTCGCGAAGCACCTGGCGGTCGTCGAAGGGACGCACCACCCCGGCGATGTCCTGTCCCTGCTCGTGGCCCTTGCCGGCGACCAGCACGGCGTCGCCGGGCCGCGCGCGGGCGACGGCGGCGGCGATCGCCTCGGCCCGGTCCTCGAAGACCTGTACCTCGCCGCGCTCGTGGGCGGGCACGGAGGCCGCGCCCCGGAGCATGGTGGCGAGGATCGCGAGGGGATCCTCGGAGCGGGGGTTGTCCGAGGTCAGTACGGCGGTGTCGGCGAGCCGGGCCGCCGCGGCGCCCATCGCCGGGCGCTTGGTGACGTCCCGGTCGCCGCCGCAGCCGAGCACCACGTGGACCTTGCCCTCGGTGACCCTGCGCAGGGCGCGCAGCACCGACTCGACGGCGTCGGTCTTGTGTGCGTAGTCGACCACCGCGAGGTACGGCTGGCCCGCGTCCACGCGCTCCAGGCGGCCGGGCACGCCGGGGACGGCGGCGACACCGTCGGCGGCGGCCTGCGGGTCCAGTCCGGCGACGGCGAGGGCGACGATCGCGGCGAGGGTGTTGGCCACGTTGAAGGGGCCCGGCAGCGGCGACCGGGCGGTGATCCGCTCGTCCTTGGGGCCGATCACGGTGAACGTGGAGTCGGTGGGGCCGACCTCGACGTCCTCGGCGCGCCAGTCGGCGTCGGGGTGCCCTTCGGCGGAGTAGGTGACGACGGGGACGCCGGCCTCCTTGGTGAGGCGGCGGCCGTACTCGTCGTCGGCGTTGACCACGGCGAGCCGGCTGCGCAGCGGGGTGAACAGCTGCGCCTTGGCCGCGAAGTAGTCCTCCATGTCGGAGTGGAACTCCATGTGTTCCGGGCTCAGGTTGGTGAAGACGGCGATGTCGAAGACGCAGCCGTCCACCCGGCCCAGGACGAGGGCGTGGCTGGAGACCTCCATGGCGACCGCGTCGGTGCCGCGTTCGCGCATGACGGCGAACAGGGCCTGGAGGTCGGTGGCCTCCGGCGTGGTGCGTTCGGACCTGATGCGCTCGTCGCCGATGCGCATCTCGACGGTGCCGATCAGCCCCGTGCTGCGGACGGTCTTCAGACCTCCCTCGACGAGGTAGGCGGTGGTGGTCTTGCCGGAGGTGCCGGTGATGCCGATCTGGAGCAGGTCGCGGCCCGGGTGGCCGTAGATCGTGGCCGCCAGTTCGCCCATGCCCGCGCGGGGGTCGTCGACCACCAGGGCCGGGAGTCCGGCCGCGGCGACGCGTTCGGCGCCGCTCGGGTCGGTGAGCACGGCGACCGCGCCGAGGCCCGCGGCCTGCTTGGCGAATTCGGCGCCGTGCACGCGGGCGCCGGGGAGGGCGGCGTACAGGTCGCCGGGGCGCACCGCGCGCGAGTCATGGGTGATGCCCGTGACGTCGGCGGTCCGCTGCGGCACGGCGGCACCCAGCTGACCGGCGAGTTCCGCGAGGGGTGTGGCGGTGACCCGCGCCGGCCGGGGCGGCCCGGGAAATGTCACGGGTTGGCCCTTCTGAGTGGTTTGGGACTGATCAGCGTGTGGCACGGCGGTGAGCGTACCGGGCTCACCCGCCGAGGAGCGAAAGAGGGGGCCGCGCGCGGTGCCGCCCGGCGGGGACGGCGGGTCCGGCGGGGAGGAATGCGGGGCGGCGGGTTCCGGTGCGGGGCGGGGGGTGTTCCGGTTCCCGGGATCGGGGGAGGTCGTTGTCACGGGCTGTTCCTGGGTGGTTCCGTGCCGGCCGGACGCGAGGGGTTCGCGGCCGGTCAGCGTGTGAAGGTGACCGGGAGGTTGGCGGGTTCGGCGCCGGTCGGCGGCACCTGGAGGGTCTTGAGGGCGAACTCCATGACCTGCTTGTAGACGGGTCCGCAGATCTGGCCGCCGAAGTAACTGCCCTCGGTGGCGTTCTGGATGACGCAGTAGACGGTGACGCGGGGCTGGTCGGCGGGCGCGAATCCGGCGAAGGAGGAGGTGTAGCCGTGGTACTTGCCGGTGGCCGGATCCACGCGGTTGGCCGTACCCGTCTTCCCCGCCACCCGGTAGCCGGGGATGCGCGCCTTGGTGCCGGTGCCCTCCTCGTCGTCGACCACCGACTCCAGCATCCGGGCGAGCGTCGTCGCCGTCTTCTGGCTGACGACCCGTGTTTTCTCGGGCTTCGGGGCGGGGGTGAAGCTCCCGTCGGGTCCCTTGGTGCCGCGCACCAGTGAGGGTTCGACGCGTACGCCGCCGTTGGCGATGGTGGAGTAGACGGACGCGGCCTGCATGGCGTTGATGGACACGCCCTGGCCGAAAGGAATCGTGTACTGCTGGGAGGTCGACCAGGCGTCGGGCGGGGCGAGGATGCCCTTGGTCTCGCCGGGGAAGCCGAGGCCGGTGTGGCTGCCGAGGCCGAACGCGCGCAGGTAGCCGTAGAGCACCTTGTTGGCGGCGGCCTGGGTCTTGCCGAGCTGGCCGGTGGCCAGGATGGTGCCGATGTTGCTGGACTTGGCGAGCACCCCGTTGAGGGTGAGGTACCAGGTCGGGTGGTCGACGTCGTCCTTGAACAGGCGGTCGCCGCGGTGCAGCCGGTTGGGTACGACGACATGCGTCTGCGGGGTGGCCGCCTCCTCCTCCAGCACGGCCGCCATGGAGAGGAGCTTGGCGGTGGATCCGGGCTCGAAGGCGTCCTGGAGGGCGGCGTTGCCGAGGGTCGCCGGATCGGCCTCGGAGAGGTCATTGGGATCGAACCCGGGCGCGTTGGCCATGGCGAGGACCTCGCCGGTGCGGGTGTCCTGGACGATGACGTAGCCGCGGTCGGCCTTCGACTCCTCCACCTGCTCGCTGATGGCGTTCTGTGCGGCCCACTGGAGGTCGCGGTCGATGGTGAGCTCGACGTCGCTGCCGGGGACGGCCGGCGTCTCGGTGGAGCCCGCGGTCGGCACCAGACGGCCGCCGGACTGGGCGTAGCGGATCTTGCCGTCCTCGCCGGCGAGCCGCTTGTCCAGCTGGAGTTCGATGCCGCCGCCGCCCTCGCCCTCGGCGTTGACCCAGCCCAGTATCCCGGCGGCGAGATCGTTGTTGGGGTACACCCGCTTGCTGGTGGGCACGGACAGGACGCCGGCGAGGACGTTGACGGAGGAGGTGTCGGTCTCCGCCTTCTTGGCCAGCGCGGACTTCAGGTCCTTGATCTGCTGCCACACCTGGGGGGTCTGACGGCTCGCGAGCTTGACGTAGCGCAGGGCCTTGTTCTCCGGCCGCAGTTTGTCGACCAGCTTGTCCTGGTCCTGGCCGAGGATCGGGGCGAGGAGGGCGGCGGCCTGTTCGGGGCCGTCGGAGATCTCCAGCTGGTCCGGGGCGAACATCGTGGGGTCTGCGGTGATGTCGTAGGCGTCCTCGCTGGTCGCGAGGGCGATGCCGTTGCGGTCGGTGATCTCGCCGCGCTCGGCGTCCAGTACCTGTCCGACGTAGCGGTTCTGTCCGGCCTTGGCCGCGTAGGTGTCGGCCTCTACGGCCTGCACCTGGAGCAGGCGGACCACGAAGACGCTCAGGACCAGTGCCAGCGCCAGGCCGACCAGGCGCAGCCGGGGGCGTGGGCTGCCCAGCCGGATGACCTTCGAGGGCGCCGGGCGGGACGGCCGGGGGCGCGGGGCCGGGCGGGGGGTACGGGCCTGCCGGGCGCCGGGCCCGGGGCGCTGCCCGGCGCCCGGGCGGGCGGGGCCGGGCACGCGGCGGCGGGGTGGTTCCCTGTCGGACACTTCCGTCACCTGCCGGGAGTCGATGCGGGGGTGGACGTGGGTACGGCGGCCGTGCCCGGTGCCGTGTCCGGGAGCGGGGCCGTCGCGGTGGCCAGCGCCTCGGGGGCGAGCACGAGGGGGGCGCGGGAGGCGGCGGCAGGGCTGGGGACGCCCTTGACCTCGCCGTCGGGGTTCAGGAAGGCGGGGTCGCCGCCGGGCACCATGCCGAGCTCACGGGCCCGGCGCTGGAGGGCGTCGGGGGCGGAGTAGGCGTCGATGTCCCGCTGGAGGGCCTGTTCCTCGTCGGTGAGGCTCTTCGTCTCCCGCTCGAGGTCGTCGAGCCGGAACGCGCCCTCGCTGAGCGCCGAGTTCAGCACCAGGAGCCCGATCAGGCCACCGCCCAGGAGCAGGACGACCAGCAGGACGAAGGGGGTACGGGCCGCCTGGGCCCGTCCCGTGGGGAGGAGCTGCGCGAGACGGGCCGCCCTCCCCCTGAGTTCGGGTTTCCTGCTCACTCACGCTCCCCTGGGTTCGCCCGAAGCCTGCCTTCCGTACCCGCGTGCCCCGCACCTCATTCGAGGTGCTCCCTGACGCGCTGGGCACCCCGCAGCCGCGCGGGTGCCGCCCGCCGGTTCTCGGCGATCTCCTCCTCGGTGGGAAGTTCGGCACCGCGCGTGAGCAGCTTGAGCCGGGGCTGGTAACGCTCGGGGACCACCGGCAGACCGGGAGGCGCGGTGGTGGCGGCGCCCGCCGCGAGCACCTGCTTGACCAGCCGGTCCTCCAGGGAGTGGTACGACAGCACGGCGATCCGTCCGCCGACGTCGAGCGTCTTGACCGCGGCCGGGATCGCCCGCTCCAGCACGGAGAGTTCGCCGTTGACCTCGATGCGCAGGGCCTGGAAGGTGCGCTTGGCCGGGTTGCCGCCGGTGCGCTTGGCCGCCTGCGGCAGCGCGTCGCGGATCAGCTCGACCAGGCGTGCGCTGGTGGTGAACGGCTCCTTCTCCCGCTCGCGCACCACCGCGGCCACGATCCGCTTGGCCTGCTTCTCCTCGCCGTAGGCGCGCAGGATGCGGACGAGGTCGCCGGGCGGGTAGGTGTTGAGGACCTCGGCGGCGCTGATGCCGGCCGACTGGTCCATGCGCATGTCGAGCGGGGCGTCCTGGGCGTAGGCGAAGCCCCGGTCGGCCTCGTCGAGCTGCATGGAGGACACGCCCAGGTCGAACAGGACGCCCTGCACGCGCGGGACGCCGAGCCGGGCGAGCACGTCGGGAAGTTCGTCGTAGACGGCGTGGACCAGGGTGGCGCGCTCGCCGAAGGGGGCGAGCCGCTCGCCGGACAGGCGCAGCGCCTCCTTGTCCCGGTCCAGGGCGATCAGCCGCGCCTCGGGGAACCGCGTCAGCAGGGCCTCGCTGTGGCCGCCGAGGCCGAGGGTGCAGTCGACGACCACGGCTCCCGGCCGCTCCAGGGCGGGCGCCAGCAGGTCCAGGCACCGCCGGAGCATCACCGGGACGTGCCGGGTCTGCCCGCCTGTGTTCGCATGCGCTTCGCGCCCCATGGCTTCTGGGCCCTCTTCTCACGGTCCGGCGCGGCCGTGACGCACCGCCGGGGCCCCCGCCCCTCCCCCGGTGTGGACGGGGCGGCCTGCCGGCGCCGGAGGCGACAGCCGGCCGGGAACGGGAGGGGGCCGAGCCGTACGTACGCGCAGCGCACGCGGGGAGATCTCCGGGACGCTGCCCGGTTCTCCGGGGAAATCAGTGCATCGGGAAGTCTCGCCTCCCGCTTCGCGTCACTTTAGTCCACGGTGTCGCCCGGTCAACCAACCGGCCTGCGCGGCGCGGCCCTCGGCGCGAGGACAACCGCATCCCGGGGAAACCACCCGTACGAGAGAGCTCACACCCCCCTTGTGGGTCATCTCACACCAAAGGCGGATGACGTTCTTTGTCCCGTCTCACAACGGGCCCGGAGAGCGGGTGACCAGTACCGTCATGGTTATGACGACTTCTGCATCGGTTCCCGCGGGCTCAGGAAGCGCGACGGCAGGCCAGGGCACGGTCACCGACCGTCTGGTGGACGCGAACGAGCAGTACGCCAGCGCCTTCACCGATCCCGGAATGGACGCCCGGCCCGTACTCCGTGTCGCCGTGGTGGCCTGTATGGACGCCCGGCTCGACCTGCACGCCGCGCTCGGTCTCGAGCTCGGCGACTGTCACACCGTCCGCAACGCCGGAGGTGTCGTCACCGACGACGTGATCCGGTCGCTGACCATCAGCCAGCGGGCGCTCGGCACCCGCAGCGTGGTCCTCATCCACCACACCAACTGCGGTCTGGAATCCCTCACCGAGGAGTTCCGGCACGACCTGGAGATGGAGGTCGGCCAGCGTCCCGCCTGGGCCGTGGAGTCCTTCCGGGACGTGGACCAGGACGTACGGCAGTCGATGCAGCGGGTGCGCACCTCGCCGTTCCTGCTGCACACCGACGACGTGCGCGGGTTCGTCTTCGACGTGAAGACCGGTCTGCTGCGCGAGATCGACCCGGCCTGACCCGCCGGCCCGCTCCGAGGACGTCCGTCTCCCGGGGTTCGCGCGCCCGTTCTCCGGATGTCACGAGGCCGAACGACACCCCGCGAAGGTCCGTACGACCCGGCATACCACCGTCGGTCCTCCACAGGCGAGTGACACGAATCGGTAACGGCGGCGAGAATGCGGGAGTGGTGCCGTGCGGAACTTTTCACGCGCGGTGTCCGTGATTCGGGGTGGGCCGGTCCACGCAGCAAGGCGTCGGCCCGGACATTTGGGCCCTCGTTCCTTCGGAGCGGGGGAAAAGGCCTAGGAGGGCCGGGTGACGACCTATGAGGATCGTGCGAGCCATGGGGGCGCCCCCGACCGAGCGTATTCGAGGGTGGGGGACGATCTGACCGCCGTGGTCGAGCGCGTGCGGGGTTCGGTGGAGGGTGTGATCGAGGGCAAGCCCGAGGTCGTACGGCTCTCGCTGACCGTGCTGCTCGCCGAGGGACATCTGCTCATCGAGGATGTCCCGGGCGTCGGCAAGACGATGCTGGCCAAGGCGCTGGCGCGGTCCATCGACTGCTCGGTGCAGCGCATCCAGTTCACACCGGACCTGCTGCCCTCGGACATCACCGGTGTGTCCATCTGGGACCAGCAGCGCCGGGACTTCGAGTTCAAGCCGGGTGCCATCTTCGCGCAGGTGGTGATCGGCGACGAGATCAACCGCGCGTCGCCGAAGACGCAGTCCGCGCTGCTGGAGTCGATGGAGGAACGCCAGGTCACCATCGACGGCACGACCTACGAACTGCCCAGCCCCTTCATGGTGGTGGCGACGCAGAACCCGGTCGAGATGGAGGGCACCTATCCGCTGCCGGAGGCCCAGCGCGACCGGTTCATGGCCCGCGTCTCGGTCGGCTACCCGAGCGCCGAGGCCGAGCTGCAGATGCTGGACGTGCACGGCGGCGTCTCTCCGCTGGAGGACCTCCAGCCGGTGGCGCACGCGCACGAGATCCTGAAGCTGATCGAGGCGGTGCGTGCCGTCCATGTGGCCGAGCCGGTCCGCCGGTACGTGGTGGAGCTGGTCGCCGCCACCCGCACGCACCCCGACCTCAGACTCGGCGCCTCCCCGCGCGCGACACTGCACCTGCTGCGCGCCGCGAAGGCGTCCGCCGCGCTGAACGGCAGGGAGTACGCGCTGCCGGACGACGTGCAGACACTCGCCGTGGCCGTCCTGGCACACCGGCTGCTGCCCACCGCCCAGGCCCAGCTCAACCGCCGCACGGCGGAGCAGGTGGTGCAGGAGATCCTGCAGCGCACCCCGGTGCCGGCCGCCGCCCCGCAGCAGAACGGCATCGGCGTGGGCCGTGGCGGTCCGAGGTACGGCCAGCAGCCGCCGCGGAGGCTGTGATGACGACCGCGGGTTCGGTCCGCGCGGAGGGCGACCACGGTGACCGGGGCGGCCTGCGCACCGCTCTGGCCGGGCTGACCACCCGCGGGCGCTCCTTCCTGGCCGCCGGTGCGGCGGCCGCGGTCTGCGCCTACGTGCTCGGGCAGAGCGATCTGCTGCGGGTCGGGCTGCTGCTGGCGGTGCTGCCGCTGATGTGCGCGGGCGTGCTCTACCGGACCCGCTACCGGGTCGCGGGCAGCCGCCGGCTCTCCCCCTCGCGGGTACCGGCCGGCTCCGAGGCGCGGGTGCATCTGCGGATGGACAACGTCTCCCGGATGCCCACGGGCCTGCTCATGCTCCAGGACCGGGTGCCCTACGTGCTCGGGCCGCGGCCCCGGTTCGTGCTGGACCGGGTGGAGGCGGGCGGGCGCCGCGAGGTGTCCTACCGGGTCCGCTCCGACCTGCGCGGCCGCTATCCGCTGGGCCCGCTGCAGCTGCGGCTCTCCGACCCGTTCGGGATGTGCGAGCTGACCCGGTCCTTCTCCACGTACGACACGCTGACGGTGATCCCGCGCGTGGAGCCGTTGCCGCCGGTGCGGCTGAGCGGTGAGGCCAGGGGGCACGGCGACGGGCGGCAGCGTTCGCTGGCGCTGGCCGGCGAGGACGACCTGATCCCGCGCGGCTACCGCTACGGCGACGATCTGCGCCGGGTGCACTGGCGTTCCACCGCGCGCTACGGCGAGCTGATGGTGCGCCGCGAGGAGCAGCCGCAGCGGGCCCGCTGTTCGGTGCTGCTGGACACCCGTGCCATCGCCTACGCGGGCGGGGGCCCGGACTCGGCGTTCGAGTGGGCGGTGTCGGGTGCGGCGTCCGTGCTGACGCACATGCTGGAGCGGGGTTTCTCGGCGCGACTGCTGACCGACACCGGCACGTCGGTGCCGGGCGAGGGCTTTGACGGGTTCTCGGGCGCGAGCCAGGGGTCGGCGGACGCGGCCGGGCTGATGATGGACACCCTCGCGGTGCTCGACCACTCCGACGGGGAGGGCCTGTCCCGGGCGTACGACGTGGTCCGCGGCGGGAGCGAGGGACTGCTTGTGGCCTTCCTCGGTGATCTCGACGAGGAGCAGGCGACGGTGCTCGCCCGGATGCGGCAGCGCAGCGGGGGCGCGGTCGCCTTCCTTCTGGACAGCGGGACCTGGACGCGGGAACCGGCGGACGCGTCCGGCCCGTCGGACGGTGGGGGGGAGCGGTCGCGGATGCTGCGCGAGGCGGGCTGGACGGTGGTGGGTGTGCCACGGGGCGCTTCCCTGGAGGAGCAGTGGCGGCTGGCGGACCGGGAGCGTTCCGGTCTGGTGGCGGCGAGCGGCGGGGAGGGAACGGGATGAGCGGACGAGTCCGGCTGACGCTGGCCTCGTGGGCGGCCACGCTGCTGGCCGCGTGCGCGCTGCTGCCGCTGGTCGAGCCGCCTTCCTGGCTCCTGCAGGCGGCCTTTCTGCTGGCGGTGCAGTCGGGCGTGGGCGCGGTGGCCCGGCGGGTACCGCTGGCGCGCCCGTTGACGGTGGCGGTGCAGGCGCTTGCCGCGCTGGTACTGCTGACGCTGGTCTTCGCGCGTGAGCACGCGTTCGCCGGCCTGGTGCCGGGACCGGACACGTTCCGCTTCTTCGCCGGGCTGCTCGACCAGGGCGCCACGGACGTCGGCCGTTATGCGATACCGGCGCCGCTGTCCGAGGGCATCCGGCTGATGCTGATCGGCGGCGTCCTGGTGATCGGGCTGCTGGTGGACGCCCTCGCGGTGACCTTCCGCAGCGCGGCACCGGCCGGGCTTCCGCTGCTCGCTCTGTACTCCGTCGCCGCGGGTCTGTCCGACGGCGGGGCCGACTGGCTGTGGTTCCTGCTGGCGGCGGCCGGCTATCTGATGCTGCTGCTGGTGGAGGGCCGTGACCGGCTCGCCCAGTGGGGGCGGGTCTTCGGCGGGGCGTCGTGCGGGGCGCCCCCCCGCCCCCGCCGGGCCCCCCCCCCCCGGGGGCCCCCCCCCCCCCCCGCCCCCCCC
>NZ_JBHXQZ010000103.1:22458-27842 GCF_042717095.1 Streptomyces sp. NPDC058632
AATTCAGCCGGCGGCGGTGGGCGGGCCGTCACCGCCCCCCCCCGTGGGGGGGGTATTGCGGGGGGGCGCGGTCCGGCTCGCCCGGCCCGCGGCAGGGGACCCGCGCGCCGGTGCGCACCGGCCGGCGGATCGGGCTGCTCGCGGTGGGTGTCGCCCTGGTGGCGCCGCTCGGTCTGCCCACGATGAACGGCGGCCTGCTGGACCCGGCGGGTTCGGGTGTCGGCCCGGGTTCCGGCGGGGGTGGCACGATCTCCGCGGTGAATCCGCTGGTGTCCCTGCGCGACTCGTTGAACGTGGACGAGGACCGCCAGGTCATGTCGGTGCGCTCCCAGGCGGAGAACGTCTCGGACCTGTATCTGCGGATCGTGTCCCTGGACGACTTCGACGGCACCACCTGGAAGCCGTCCAAGCGGTCCATCACCACGGTGCCCGACGACGCCTTCCCGACCCCGGCCGGCCTCGGCCCGGACATCGAACGCGAGGAGGTCGGCACGACGATCTCGACCGCCGACTGGTACGGGCAGGACTGGCTGCCGATGCCGTATCCGCCGAGCGGCGTGGACATCCGGGGCAACTGGCGCTACGAACCGGTGGGAATGACGCTGGTCGGCGACCACGGCCAGAACACCCGGGGGCTGACCTATCAGGTGCGCAGCCTGGACGTGCGGCCCACGGCGGAGCAGCTGGCCGACGCGTCGGCGCCGCCGGCCGCCCTGGAGCGGGACTACACGGAGCTGCCCGACTCACTGCCCGCGGTGGTGTCCCGGACCGCCCGTGACGTCACCGAGGGGGCGACGAACGCGTACGACCGTGCGGTCATGCTCCAGGAGTACTTCACCCTGACAGGCGGCTTCGAGTACGACACGGAGGTCGACGTCGGCAGCGGCTCGGAGGCGATCGCCCGCTTCCTGAGGGACAAGGAGGGCTTCTGCGTCCACTTCTCCTTCGCCATGGCGTCGATGGCCCGGTCCCTGGACATACCCGCCCGGGTCGCGGTGGGCTTCGCGCCCGGCACCCCGCAGGCGGACGGCACGGTGGCGGTGGGGCTGCGGGACGCGCACGCCTGGCCCGAGCTGTACTTCGAGGGCGTGGGCTGGACCCGCTTCGAACCGACCCCCACCCGTGGTTCGGTGCCGGAGTACACCGTGCCGGAGACACCGGACAGCGCGCTGCCCGACCCGGCCCGGCCGTCCGAGGCGGAGCCCTCGGAGCCCTCGGCCGCTCCGTCGGAGAGCGAGAGCTGCTCGGTGCGGCAGCAGCGGCTGGACGACTGCGCGAGCGAGGCGCCCCTGGTGACGCTGCCCACGGACGGCGACGGGCCGAAGTGGTACGTGGTGCTGGCGTGGGTACTGGGCGGGCTCGCCGTTCTGGTGCTGCCGCTGGCGCCGATGCTGTGGCGGCTGCGGACCCGTTCGGTCCGCCTGGGCGCGCACGGCCGGTCCGAGGCGGGCACGGCGTCGCACACCCTGGCCGTGTGGGACGAGCTGACGGACGCGGCGTGGGACGTCGGCGTCTCCCCGGACGAGTCGCTGACTCCGCGCAAGGCGGCGGCCCGGATCGTCCGGCTCGGCCGGCTCGACCCGGACGCCGCGGCCTCGGTCCACCGGGTGGCGGATGCCGTGGAACAGGTCCTCTACGCGCCGCGGCCGCGCCCGGCGGCGGGTCTCACGGACGATGTGCGCCGGGTGGCGGCCGGACTGCGGTCCGGGGCCGGCCGGGGTGCGCGGCTGCGCGCGCTGTTCCTGCCGCGTTCCACGGTGCGGGTGGTGTGGGCGGCGTCGGCCCGGTGGGCCGCCGTCCGGCACCGCGTCCTCGCCCTGCGGCCGGTATGGCGGGGGCCCACGTGGCGCAGGCCCTCGCGGCAGCGGGGGTGACGGGGCGGGCCCGGCGGGGCGGGTGACCGCAGCCGAAGGGGCGCACGGCGACGGGTGAGGGGCAGGACGACCGGAAATCGTCCTGCCCCTCACCCGTCGTACGCCGCCTGCCCTACCGTCTTCCGCCCCTGCCGGCGCCTGGTCGGTGCGCGGGCGTGCGCCGAACCGGTGTGCGGCCGTGCGTGGGCCCGGGTGCGGATATGCGTCAGGGGGTGACCACCGGGCCGGTGGTCACCCCCTGTACCCATGTCTTCGCGCAGATCCTGGAGTGGTGTGTGGGGAGGGGAGCTACTGCCCGCCACCCTGTTCGTCACGGCGGCGCTGCCAGCGCTGCTCTATGCGGTCCATCACGGAGCGCCGCTGCCTGCCCTGACGGCCTGACTGCGGTGCGCCGGTGGAACCAGCGGCACCGGCTGCGGCATCAACCGCCTGTTCACCGGGCTTGGGCGCTTTGCGCCAGCCGGTCACGGCGAGAACCGCGCAGCCCAGCATGACGAGGAACCCCACCACACTGAGCCAGACCTGCTGGGCGACCATTCCGGCCATGAGGAGCGCAATACCTACGAGGAAGCCCGCGATCGCCTGGTAGACCCGCCGACGGGTGTACGTACGCAGGCCACTTCCCTCGAGCGCCGACGCGAACTTGGGATCTTCGGCGTACAGCGCTCGCTCCATTTGCTCGAGCATGCGCTGCTCGTGCTCCGAGAGCGGCACGGCGTCCTCCTCATCGTGCAGTCGCCGGGGCGACCCGGGGGGTCCCTTCAGGATAGGCAGGGATTCGCCCCCATGAAACCCGCCCCTCTGCGCCAATTGGCCAACCGGCACCCGTCATGGGCGTCCCGGTCCGCTCGAGGCTTTTCATTCCCCGGCAGCCAGGCCGTCATGCCGGACGGTCTCCCTCGATCATACGGTGCCCAGCCGCCATTCGGGGGGCCTGCGGCGGACTCCCTGCGGAGTGCGGCCGCCAGGCCGCTCCGCTGATCAGCGGTGCGATACAGGCGGTTGCTCAGGCCCCTTCGGTCCCCGGTGCCTCACCGAGCACATGGAGCTGGGTGGCCACGGAGTGGAAGGCGGCGAGTTCGGCCGCCGCGGCCTCCAGCTTCAGCAGCGCGTCCAGGGCTCCGGGCTCGGTGTCCACGAGCACGCCGGGGACGAGGTCGGCGAAGACCCGCACGCCGTGCACGGCGCCGACCCGCAGGCCCGCTCCCTCGACCAGACCGGTGAGCTGGTCGGCGGTGAAGCGGCGCGGTACCGGGTCGCCCGTGCCCCATCGGCCGTTCGGGTCGTCGAGCGCCTGCCGGGCCTCCTTGAAGTGGCCGGCGAGGGCCCGGGAGAGCACGGCGCCGCCGAGGCCGGCCGCGAGCAGGCTGAGGACGCCGTCGGGGCGCAGGGCGGCCACCGTGTTGCGCACCCCCTCGGCCGGGTCGTCGACGTACTCCAGCACTCCGTGGCACAGCACCACGTCGTAGCCGCCGCGCTCGGCGACGTCGAAGAGGCCGTGCGCGTCGCCCTGGACGCCGCGGACCCGGTCGGCGACGTCGGCCTCGGCGGCACGGCGCTCCAGGGCGAACAGCGCGTTGGGGCTGGGGTCGACGACGGTGACCCGGTGGCCGAGGCGGGCCACGGGCACGGCGAAGTTGCCGCTGCCGCCGCCGGTGTCGAGGACGTCCAGCGCCGGCCGTCCCGTCGCCTTGGCCCGGTCCTCCAGGGCATCCTGGAGGACCTCCCAGACCACGGCGGTACGAAGAGCGGCGCGGGGGCGCAGGGTGTCCGACACGGCAGTTGACTCCTCGGCGGGCACCGCCTCGTTCACGGCGGAGCGATCGGGCTGCCTCCCCGGCCCGGACAGGGGACGCGGAGGCTTCAGGCGTCTTCCACCCTATTGCCTGCGCCGCATTGCCCGCGCCGCGCTGCCCCGCTCCCGCCGGGCGGTGGCGCGGCGGGAGCGGGGTGGGGCGGGACCGGGGCCGGGGCCGGGGCCGGGGAGGAACGCTCAGCCCGCGTCGGGCAGCTCGCGGCTCATGCCGCCGCCCGGGTCCCGGCCGCCCGGGTCGTGCCCGTCCGGGTGGGCCGAGTGGTCGGGATGGTCCGAGCGGTCGGGATGGTCCGAGTGATCGTCTGTGCGGGGTTGCGGGAGGACGGGCTGGAGGACGAGCATCCGCTCGACCAGGCGCAGGAACGTCGCGACGTCCCGTATCAGGTCGTCGGCGTCCCGGCCGCTGGCCGCGCCCCTGATGCCCGCCTCGGCGCGGGCGCGGCGCCGGGCGCCCGAGGCGAACAGGGTGCTCCATTCCCCGAGTTCGGGCGCGATCTCGGGGAGCACTTCCCAGGCGCTCCGGATCCTGCTCCGGGCCCGGGGCGAGGTCTCGGGCCGTCCCCGTGCGGCGAGCACGGCGGCGGCGGTGCGCAGGGCGGCGAGGTGGGCCGTCGCGTAGCGCTCGTTGGGGGTGTCGAGGACGGTGGCCTCGTCGAGTCCGGCACGGGCCTGGGCGAGCAGGTCGAGGGCGGCGGGCGGGGCGGTGGCGCGGCGCAGTACGGGGTGGACGTCGCTCGGCGGGCCGGTCAGTGAGGGGGCAGGGCCGGTGGCGCGGCGCCGGCGGGCGGCGGCTGCGGACGAGTGGGCCATGACGAACCTCCTGTCGTCTTCGTGACGGCATCCCCTGCTACGAGGTGCCGTATGCGCTCATCGTGCGGTATGCCACTGACAATCCGTTCCGACCTGGCGTTTTGCTTCGATCGGCTGTTCGGTACCGGGCGGGCCGCCCCCTGGGCCGAGCCTGTGGAGGGGAGGGCCGGCGGTGCTGTGAGAATCAGGGGCATGGAACGCAGCAGCACCACGCCGGGCGGCAGCACCCGCCGCGAGGCCACCCGGCAGAAGCTCTACGAGGCGGCCGTCACGCTCATCGCGGAGCAGGGCTTCTCCGCCACCACCGTGGACGAGATCGCCGAGCGGGCGGGGGTCGCGAAGGGCACGGTCTACTACAACTTCGCGAGCAAGTCGGTCCTCTTCGAGGAACTGCTGCGGCACGGGGTCGGGCTCCTCACCGCCTCCCTGCGGGAGGCGGCCGAGCGGACGGCCGGGGCGGACGGCAGCAAGGTCGACGCCCTGGACGCGATGGTCCGTGCGGGACTCGTCTTCATCGACCGCTACCCGGCCTTCACCCAGTTGTACGTGGCCGAGCTGTGGCGCACCAACCGGGCCTGGCAGTCCACGCTGCTGGTGGTCCGGCAGCAGGCCGTGACGGTGGTCGAGGACGTGCTGCGCGAGGGCGTGGACAACGAGGAGTTCAGTGCGGAGATCGACATTCCGCTGACGGCGGCGGCGCTGGTCGGCATGGTGCTGGTGGCCGCGCTGGACTGGCAGGCCTTCCAGCCGGAGCGCTCCCTGGACGACGTGCACGCGGCGCTGTCCCGGCTGCTGCAGGGACGCGTGAGCGGCCACCACTGAAGACAGCGGGCGGCGGGCAGCGGCTGTCGTCAACCGGGCCGGGACCCGAAGAAGTGCCGGTC
>NZ_JBHXQZ010000104.1:0-27840 GCF_042717095.1 Streptomyces sp. NPDC058632
TCCCCTAAGTGGGGGCACCCGGGCCACGGCCGCCGTTGACTCCACGGCGCTGCCCGGGGCCCGCGTCCCCCCGGCCGGCCCCCGGCCCGCACGCGGCTCAGGCCACCGCCAGCAGGCCGTCCATCTGCCCGATCGACTCCCGCAGCCCCTCGACCATGCCCATCCCGGCCAGCTGCTCCATCTGCTCCCGGGTGTCGAAGACCGAGCGCAGTTCCATCCTGGTCCCGCCCTCGTGCTCGCCGAGCGTCATCCGTACCGTCGTGGTCGGCATCTCGGCGTTCGGCCTGCCGTCCTGGTCGGAGAAGCCGTCGGTGAACTCCAGGGACGTGGGCGGCGTCACCGTCGCGATCCGCCACCAGCCGCCGAACTTCTCGCCCTCCGGGCCGGTCATGAAGTACCTGACCTCCCCGCCCGGGGTGAGATCGTGCTCCTCCACGGTCGCCGGGTAGGTCGGCGGCCCCCACCAGCGCTCCAGCTGCCGCGGGTCGGCCCACAGCTGCCACACCTTCTCGACCGGTGCGGTGAAGTCCGCGATCACGGTGAGGGTCAGCCGGTCGGCATCCTTGTCCACGCTCGTGACAGTCATCGGTCCTGTCCTTCCGTCGTTTCCTTGCTGTCGCCTGACCTTGCTGCGGTTCCGGCGCCGCTTGCGGTTCCGGCGCCGTTTGCGGCCTCGGCCCCGGCTTCGTCCGCCAGCAGACCGGACATCCGGTCCACGCGCGCCCGCCAGGCCGTCTCCAGTTCGTCGAGGGCCCGCCGCGCCCTGCCCACCGCGTCGGGGTCGGTCCGCACCAGCTGCTCCCGGCCGCGGCGCTGCTTGGTGACCAGACCGGCCCGCTCCAACACCGTGACGTGTTTCTGCACCGCGGCGAAGCTCATCGGGTATGCCTCGGCCAGACGTGACACGGACAGCTCACCCCGCACACAACGACGGAGTATGTCGCGACGTGTCACGTCGGCCAGGGCGTGGAACAGCCGGTCCACGCTGTCGTCGGTCAAGCCATCTACAACCATTTGGTTGTACGTTAGTCCCGCACACCCCACGCCGCAAGCGGAAGCGGGAACGGGTCACCCCCGGACTCGGCCACCCGAGTGGCGCCCCACCGCGCCCGTCGGCAAACGAAGACGAATCGCCTGATACAGCCCATACCTTCATACGGTGATCACACCGGTACGCCGAGCGGCAGCCTTCTGCGCCCTCACCACCGCGCTCGCCGCCCTCGCCGCCTGCGGCGCCCCCCACCCCGCGCAGCTGCCCCGCGGCGCCCCCTCCGCCACCCCCGCGACACCCTCCACGCACCCGCCCACCCTGGCCCCGGGACCGGCGGGCCTGACCCCGGTCTTCGAGAACGCCCCCCGGACCGCCGGGAAGACCGTCGCCCTCACCTTCGACGCCGACATGACCGCCGACCAGGGCCCGCGCGCGGCGGCGGGCGAGCGCTTCGACCATCCGCGGCTGATCGCCGCCCTGCGCGCGCTGAAGGTGCCGTCCACCGTGTTCATGACGGGGCGCTGGGCCGAGGAGTACCCGGACCAGGCCCGCTCCATCGGCCGGGACCCGCTCTTCGAGGTCGCCAACCACTCGTACAGCCACTACGCGTTCACGGACGACTGCTACGGCCTGCCGGCCGTCGGCCGGGACCGGATGCGGGCGGACGTGGAGCGGGCGTACACGACGTTCCGCGAGGTGGGCGTGGAGGATCCGATGCCGTACTTCCGCTTCCCCGGCGGGTGCTACGACCGCGAGGCACTGAAGGCACTCACCCCGGCCGGTGTCACCGCCGTGCAGTGGGACGTGGTCGGCGGCGACGCCTTCGCCACGGACGCCGACGCGGTGGCCCGGCAGGTCCTGGACGGAGTGCGCCCGGGTTCCGTCGTGGTCCTGCACTGCACCCGCAGCGCGGCCCCGGTGACCGAGCGGGCGGTACGAGCGATCGTCCCGGAGCTGCGCCGCCAGGGCTACCGCTTCGTGAAGGTCTCCGACCTGCTCGCGACGGCGAACGGACGCACCTGACCGTCCTGGGCCGGAGGTATGACCGACAACGACTACTGCCTGATCGAAGCGTCCGGGCCGTCCAAGGCCGACGGGCCCCCGTACGCGGAGTGCGTGCTGTGCCGGGAACCGACGGAGTACCCGGAGTCGTCCAAGGGCATCACGATGTGTCCGGTGTGCATGGGGGTCCCCCTGTTCGAGCGAAGTCGAGGACTCGGGGGAGGCAGGAGGCCCAGCGCACGGCCTGCTCCGGCTGACGAAACCGCGGCGCGGCTTGGCAGACTGGCCGTGTGAACGATGTGGACAACAACCGGACCAGTGACCGGACGCCTGCCGCCGCGGGCACCGCGAGCCCCTTCCGCTCCGACCCGGGCTCCCGCGACGAGGCCCCCCAGTTCGTGCTGCCCCTGGTGGCACGCATCGAGCGGCCGGCGCCTCCGGCCCGTACGGACGCGCTGGAGACGGCGGCCCGCGCGGTGCTGACGATGCTGGCGGACGAGCGGTCGGTGGGCGAGGGCGAGTGGGCGCAGGCGATGCGCGACTGGCAGGACGCCCGTATCCGCAAGGTGGTCCGCAGGGCCCGCGGCGCGGAGTGGCGCCGCGCGGAGGCCCTGCCCGGCATCACGGTCACCGGCAAGTCGGCGGAGGTCCGCGTCTTCCCGCCCGTCCCCCTGGACGGCTGGCCCAAGGACCTGGCCCGCCTCCAGGTCTCCGGCACCGACCTGGCCGACCCGGAGTCCCCGCCCCCGGCGGACCTCACGGCCCCGGTCCTCTGGCTGAACCCCGACCTCGACATGTCGGCCGGCAAGGCGATGGCCCAGGCGGGCCATGCGGCCCAACTGGCCTGGTGGGAGCTGACCGACAAGGACCGCACCGCCTGGCGCGACGCCGGCTTCCCCCTCTCCGTCCGCCCCGCCGCCCCGTCCCACTGGACCACCCTGACCACCAGCGGTCTCCCCCTGGTCCGCGACGCGGGCTTCACGGAAGTCGCCCCGGGCTCCAGCACGGTGGT
Organism: Streptomyces sp. NPDC058632; assembly: GCF_042717095.1. Taxonomy (NCBI): domain Bacteria; kingdom Bacillati; phylum Actinomycetota; class Actinomycetes; order Kitasatosporales; family Streptomycetaceae; genus Streptomyces; species Streptomyces sp. NPDC058632. Next base: position 3,006 of record NZ_JBHXQZ010000104.1, read on the forward strand.
GGCGGACCACCCGTCCCTCCGGTGAGACCTCTGCCCGGTGTCAGCGGCGGCTGCGATGCCGGCGCCGTCGACGCCGGCCCCCTTCTCCCCTCGAGACGGTCACTGCCATGATTCGGCCATGGCCGACACCACCTCGCCCGTGTACCAGGCGCGCTACGGCTGGGACCTCCGAACCACGGGAGTCGTAGCCGTCTCCGCCGTCTTCACCGCGGTCCTGCTGTTCTCGGACATGCCGCTGTATGCGCGCGTTCTGGGGCTGCCGCTCTTCGGCGCGGGCGGGCTGTTCATGGCGTACGTGGCGTTCAGCGGCAAGGTCGCGTTCCGGGTGGACGGGACAGGTGTGCTGCTCGGCGGGAGCCCTGCCCGGTACAGGGCCACCACCGCCCATGTGCCGTGGGGCGACATCACCGGTGTGGTGCTCTGGCGGCAGGCCGCGGGCCGCTCCTCCGTGCCCTATGTCGGGGTCACCCGGCGGGAGGGCGCTCCGGCCCTGTCCGGTGACGGCCCGGGGGCCCGTGCCGCCCTGGAGCGTCTCGTGCCGGTTCCGGCCGAGGTCGCGACGGCCTCCCGGGCGGTGACCGGGTGGCGCCTCGACCGGGACCGTCTGATCGCAGCCGTCGCCCACTTCGCGCCCGACATCCTGGTGCACGACCACCACTAGTACGAGCCGAGGTGCACCGCGGCGGCCTCGACGTGCTGGACTGCCTGCGCAAGGCCGCAGCCGACATACGCGGTCATCCACCTCGTGTTCGAGTGCGGCGCCATCGCCGCCGAGAGGTTCGCCGGCCCCGTGGCCGCCGGTCCGGCCGTGGTGCGGGCGCCCGGTGACGCGCCGGCCGGTACGGGCAAGCCCCTCGTCGGCATCGGCTTGACGCACACCGGCAACGCGAAACGCGACGCGGCCACCGGGAAGCTGCCGTCCGGGAGCCGGCCGCCCGGGCCTCCTCGCCGACCTCGATGACGGCCGCCGCTTCACCACCGGCTGACGCCGACCCGCCCCGTGCCGGGATCGTCACGGCGCGGGGCGGGAAAGAGACCCTCACATCGGGGGGTACGTCTGCGTCAGCCGAGTTGCACCGGGACCACGATCAGCTCGGCGATGTTCACATTGGCCGGTGCCATGACGGTGTATGCGACGGACTCGGCGATGTCGTCGGCAGACAGAGGTTGCAGGCCGGTGCGCATCTGTGCCAGGACGGTACGCATGTCCCCGTCGAGCATGTCGTCTCCCAATTCGGTGGCCGTGACGCCGGGTTCGACGATGTGCACCCGTACGTTGCGCGGTCCGAGTTCGGCTCGCAGGTTGCGGGTCAGGTGGGCGACCGCGGCCTTGGTGGCGCAGTAGACGGACCAGTTGGGGTAGAGGTCGTGACCGCCGACGGAACCGATGTGCACAAGGTCAGCCGGGCCGTTCTGCGCCGCGGTGAGCAGGTCGTCGGCGAAGGCGCGGCCGGTGTGAAGCAGTCCGCGCAGGTTGACGTCGAGCATGCGGTCCCACTCGGAGGTCTCGGCGGTTTCGAAGGGTGCGCCCAGCATCGCGCCGGCGTTGGCCACGACGAGGTCGACCCGGCCGAGTCCTGAGTGCACGGTTGCCGCCGCCCGGGCGAGGGCTTTCGGGTCCGTGACGTCCACGGCCACCGGCAGGATCCGGCCGGAAGCGTCCGGACGCAGTTCGTCGGCCAGTTCCACGAGCCTGTGCTCGCGGCGGCCCATCAGGGCGACGCAGGCGCCGCCGAGGACCAGCCGTCGGGCGACGGCGGCGCCGATACCGCTGGTGGCCCCGGTCACCACGGCCACCCGACCGGCGAGGGGACGAACAGGTTCGGTGGCGGAAACGGAACGTGTGGACACGGCCGAGGCCGGTGCAGGGGAAAGGTTCATGCCTCAACCGTGGGGCGGTCCGGTGGCTCCTTCCAGGCCGCGCCTCATCCGGGTGCCCTCAGCCCGGGAGCGGCACGACCTCCCTCGGCGGCCGGGCGCACCCTGCGGTGGATCTCATGGACCGCGCAGACGCGGGTGAGCGGCACCTCGGCCTGCGCGACAGCTGCCAGGTTCTGAAGGGTTCACTCACCCACCAGCCCCACCACTCTGCCCGTGAGGCGGGTCGGCGAAGTCTCCGTCGGACCCGTTCGTCCCGGCACCCGCCCGGCGGCTCCTCCCCAAAGCTCAAATGTTGCTCTGAAGGTGACCGTGACGCGGTTCGGGCGCGGGCTTCGGGGCCATACCCCCGTCACGTCCGAACGGACGGACGTCCGGCGGGGGCCGACAGGGTGGCCGGTGGAGGAGGGGGACAGTGGCATGGGGCGACTGGGGACGGGAATCGGGTGGCGGCCGGAGATCGCCGGGGACGTCGAGCGGATGCCGGGCATCGACTGGGTCGAGGTGGTGGCCGAGAACGTGTGTCCCGGGCATCTCCCCGAGTCGCTGCTGCGGCTGCGCGAGCGCGGGGTGACCGTAGTACCGCACGGGGTCGCGCTCGGGCTCGGCGGGGCCGATCGGCCGGACGCGGGGCGGCTGGAGGCGCTGGCCGAGCGGGCCACGGCGCTCGGGGCGCCGCTGGTCACCGAGCACATCGCGTTCGTGCGGGCGGGTGGGCCGCTCAGCGTCCCCCCTCGGCTCGAGGCCGGGCACCTGCTGCCGGTGCCGCGCACCCGGGACGCGCTCGACGTGCTGTGCGAGAACGTCCGGATCGCCCAGGACGCCCTGCCCGTACCGCTCGCCGTGGAGAACATCGCGGCACTGTTCTCCTGGCCCGGCGAGGAGATGACCGAGGGCCAATTCCTGTACGACCTGGCCGACCGCACCGGCGTACGGCTGCTCATCGACGTGGCCAATCTGCACACCAACCACGTCAACCGCGGCGAGGACCCGGCGGAGGCGCTCGCCGAACTGCCCCTGGAGGCCCTCGCGTACGTCCATGTCGCGGGCGGCGTCGAGCGGGACGGCGTCTGGCACGACAGCCACGCCCACCCCGTGTCCCGGCCGGTGCTGGACATCCTCACCGACCTCGCCTCCCGGGTCTCCCCTCCCGGTGTGCTCCTGGAGCGGGACGAGAACTTCCCCGGACCGAGCGAACTGGAAGGGGAGTTGGCGGCCATTCGGGAGGCGGTGGAGCAGGGGGCGACCGCCCGGATCGGCAACGCCCGGGCGAAGAGCTCCGGCTCCGGCTCCGGCTCCGTAAGGGAAGCCGGCTCCTGCGAACCCGCGCGGCAGCGGGTCGCGCTCGCCCAGACGGCGGTGCTGTCCTCCCTGGTCGCCGGGACCCCCGTGCCCGAGGGGTTCGACCGGGTGCGGATGGCCGTGCAGGCGCGGGCTCTCGCCGCGAAGCGGGCGGACGTCGTCGCCAAGGTCGCGCCCGAGCTGCCGGTGATGCTCGGCGAGCGGTACCGGGCGGCCTTCCTCGCCCATGCCCGGAAGCGGCCGATGACCGGGGGCTACCGGCAGGACGCCCTGGACTTCGTCGAGCAGTTGCTGCTCGCCTCCGGGCAGCGGGAGCGGCAGCACGGGCAGCTGCCGTTGCGGGAGTTGCGGGAGTGGTGGCTGGAGCGGTCCGGGCCCGGGCCGCGATCGCGCCGGCCCGCGGTACGGCTGGCGCGCGCCACCCGGCGGGTGCTGCTGCGGCGTTGAGGCCGGGGCCACTCAAACGGAACGTCACAGGCGGACAACACTCCGTCCGGATGGTGAACAGGGCATGGTGCTTCCGGAACCGTGCCGTTTACAGACAAGTCATGCTCTGGGTGCTCCTCCTGCTCGCCTCCTGGGCCGTCGCCGGCGCCGCGTGCACACGGTTGTGCCTGGCCGCCGTACGCGCGGCGGCCGTCCACGGCGTGGAGGCGGCCGGCGGTGGCGAGGGGCGTGATCTGACGCTGTACGAGACGGCGTTCCTGTCCGGCGGTCCGTGGCGGGTCGCCGATGTCACCCTGGTCGCCATGGCGCGTCAGCGCCGGCTGCTGCCGGCCCGCACCGGCTGGGTGACCGTGGTCGATCCGCTCGGGCGGGACGACATGGAGCGGTCGGTGACAGGGGCCATCGGCCCCAGGGGCAGTCCCCCATCACGCCGGTGCGGGCCGCCGCGGCGGCCGCGGACGCGGTGCGCGGCCTGGCCGACCGGCTGGAGCGGGCCGGGCCGGCCGTGCCCGACGGCGCGGCCGCGACGATCTCCGACGGCATACGGCAGGTCCGGCTCGCCGCGCCGGCCGTGGCCGGACTGGGCGCCGCCGCGCTGCTGTTGCCGGCCGCGTCGTACCTGCCGCGCCCTCTGGTCGCCCTGTGGTTCGCGCTGCCGTTGACACTGACCCTGGGCTGTCTGGCCATCGCGCGGATCGAGATCCCTCCGTACGCGCACTGGGCCTCCCCGGCCGGCCGACGGCTGCCGGGTGCCCCGCCCCGGCCGGAGCGAGCACCTCCGTCGATGACCGTACGTATCTCACGTCGGTCGCCGTGCACGGCATCCGCGCGGTGGGTGAACCGGATCTGCGTGCGGCTTTCGCACACCGCGAACACCACCTGGATTCCGGTTCCGGCTCCGGTTCCGGTTCCGGCTCCGGTTCCGGGGGCGCACGGAAGCACTGACGGCGACACCCCCCGGCGGTGCTTGCCCTGCCCCGTCCGCTGGACGAAGCATCCCTGGTGTCGATCGCCGTGCAACCGGCGTGCACCGAAGGGATACGCGATGAGAACTGCCGTCGTCCACGCGGCCGCCGGGTCCTTGCTGCTCACCACCCTGGCCGTCGCGCCGGCCGGTGGCTCCACCACCGTCCCGGGTGCCGTCGCCGCCCCGCACGCCCCCGGCGCGGCCGAGCTGCGCGGCACCGCGGTGGCCGCCGCGCGCGCCGCGGCCGAGGGCATCGCGTTCGGCCCGTGCCCCGACGCGCAGGACCTGCCGGGCATCATCAAGTGCGGCACGGTCACCGTCCCGCTCGACTACGCCCGCCCGGACGGCAAGCAGATCGAACTCACCGTCAGCCGCGTCCGCGCCACCGGGAAGAACCCTGGCGACGGCACGGGGAAGAGCGGCGGGCGCGCCGTGCCCCGGCAGGGCGCGCTGGTCCACAACCCCGGCGGGCCGGGCTCCGACGGGACGTACTTCCCGCTCATCGGTCTGCTCCCCGAGTGGAAGCGCATCGCGGCGGCGTACGACCTCGTGGGCTACGCCCCGCGCGGGGTGGGCCGTTCCGCGCCGCTGTCCTGCCAGGACCCGAGGACGTTCGCCCAGGGCCCCACGCAGGCGCCGGCGCACCCCTCCCAGGCGTACAAGCGGGAGCGCGTCGCGCGGGCGAAGGCGTACGCGCGCGGCTGCGCGGAGCGGGTCGGCGACTCGCTGCGGCACTACCACTCCCTGAACAACGCCCGTGACCTGGACGTGCTGCGTGCCGCGCTCGAGGAGCCCCGGCTGACCTTCATGGGGGCGTCGTACGGGACGTACTTCGGGGCGCTGTACGCCACGATGTTCCCGACGCACGTGAGGCGGATGGTGTTCGACTCGGCGGTGGACCCGGACCCGGCGCAGATCTGGTACCGCAACAACCTCGACCAGTCGGCGGCGTTCGAGGACCGCTGGGCGGACTTCCGGACGTGGGTCGCCCGGCACGACGACGTGTACGGGCTGGGCGACACACCGCGCAAGGTGCAGCGCAGCTACGAGACGGCGCGGGCGCGGCTCGCGGAGGAACCGGCGGGCGGGACGGTGGGGCCGGGCCAGTTGCAGGGGGCGTTCCTGCAGGCCGGGTACTACGACGACCACTGGCCGCATCGCGCGCACGCCCTGTCGGCCTATCTGAAGGGCGATCCCGGGCCGCTGGTCGAACAGGCGCGGGCGCATCCGGAGGCGGCCGTGGAGACGGAGAACGCGCGCTCGGTGTACGTCGCCGTGGAGTGCAACGACGCGCCCTGGCCGACGGACTGGGCGGTGTGGGACCGGGACAACACGCGGCTCGCCCGCCGGGCCCCGTTCGAGACCTGGGACAACGTGTGGACGAATCTGCCCTGCGCGTTCTGGCCGGCTCCCCGGCAGCGGCCGCTGGACGTGCGCGCCGGCGCGGGCGCGCTGCCGCCGACGCTGATCCTGGCGGCCGAGCGGGACGCGGCCACCCCGTACGAGGGGGCCCTGGAGCTGCACCGGCGGCTCGCGGGGTCGGCGCTGGTGACCGAGCGGGACACCGGTACGCACGGCATCGCGGGCGGGCCCAACGCCTGCGTGAACGGCCACCTGGAGGCGTATCTGCTCACCGGCCGGGTCCCGGGGCGGCGCGCGTCCTGCGCACCGCGCCCGGAACCGGCGCCACGGGTGGAGCCGGAGCGGCGTACGGAGTCCCGGCCTGCGGCCTGATCAGGCGAGGCCCGCGACGAGTTCCGCGACGTCCTTGCGGCGGCCCGTGTAGAACGGGATCTCCTCACGGACGTGCATCCGGGCCTCGGAACCGCGCAGGTGCCGCATGAGGTCGACGATGCGGTACAGCTCGTCGGCCTCGAAGGCGAGGATCCACTCGTAGTCGCCCAGGGAGAACGAGGGGACCGTGTTGGCGCGCACGTCGGGGAAGCCGCGGGCCATCTTGCCGTGGTCGGCGAGCATGCGGCGGCGGTCCTCGTCGGGCAGCAGGTACCAGTCGTAGGAGCGCACGAAGGGGTACACGCTCACGTACGCGCGGGGCTCCTCGTCGGCGAGGAAGGCCGGGATGTGCGAGCGGTTGAACTCGGCGGGCCGGTGCAGCGCCATGTTCGACCACACCGGCTCGAGGGCACGGCCCAGCCCGGTACGGCGGAAGAGGTTGTACGCCTCCTGGAGCCGGTCGCTGCTCTCGGCGTGCCACCAGATCATCAGGTCGGCGTCGGCGCGCAGACCGGACACGTCGTACGTGCCGCGAACGGTGACGTCCTTGGCGGCGAGCTGGTCGAACAGCTCCTGGACCTCGTCGGCGTACCCGGCGCGGTCCTCGGGCAGCACGTCCTTCAGCTTGAAGACGGACCAGAGGGTGTAGCGGATGACCTCGTTCAGGTCCTTGGCCAGCTTGCCCTTGTTCGGGATCCGGTCGGGTGCGGGGGTGGTGGCGTCGTCGCTCATGTCCCTTATTCTCCTGCTCCTCCGTGGAGGGTTTTTCACCGGGTGGAGGTGACGTCCCGCACGTCGTGCGGGACGTCACCGTGGATCCGGTCGGCGGCGGTGTCGGCGGCGTCGTACGCGCTCGCGATGCACGCGGGGATGCCGACGCCGTCGTAGGCCGCGCCGCACACGGCCAGCCCGGGGAGGGCGGCGAGGTGCTCGCGGACGCGGGCCACGCGCGCGTGGTGGCCGACGGGGTACTGGGGCAGGCCGTCCTGCCAGCGGGTGACGCGGGTGGCGACCGGGGCGGCGTCCAGGCCGGTGGCGGCCGACAGGTCGTGCCGGGAGACCTCCACGAGACCGGCGTCGTCACGGCCGAGGATCTCCGTCTCGCCGTGCCGTCCGACGGAGGTGCGCAGGACCATGAGGTCCGGGTTCTCCTCGTCGATCCAGCCCCATTTGCGCGAGGCGAAGGTGGACGCCTTGATGGTGCGGCCGTCGACCGGCGGCACCAGGAATCCGCTGCCCGCGGGAAGACCGGTCTCCGCGCGGCGGTAGGCGAGCGTGACGAGCGCCATGGAGGCGTACTCGATGCCGGCCAGCTCGGCGGCGGCGCCGGGCGCCTCGGCGCGCAGCAGCCGGGCGGCGGCCGGGGCGGGTACGGCGACGACGACGGCGTCGGCGCGCAGCTCCCGTTCCCCGGTGACGACCCGCCAGCCGCCGGCCGGCTCCCGGCGCAGTTCGGTGACCGGGGTGCCGGTACGGATCTCCCCGCCGCGGGCCCGTACCGACTCGGCGACGGCGAGCGGGAGGGTGCCCACGCCGCCCTCGATGCCCATGAACACCGGTCCGGTCTGCTGGGCGGTGGCGGCCTTGGCCTGGATCTCGCGGACGCCCTCGGTCAGGGAGGTGTGCGTCCGCGCGGCCCGGAACAGCTGGGGGACGGCGGAGCGCATCGAGATCCGGTACGCGTCGCCCGCGTACACCCCGCCCAGCAGGGGCTCGACCAGCCGGTCGACGACCTCGCGGCCGAGCCGGGCCGCCACGTACGCGCCGACGGCGACGTCGTCGCCGACCTCGGTGCGGGGCAGTTCGGCGTCCCGGCCGATCCGGGCGAGGCCCTCCTCGGAGAGCACCCCGGCCAGTGCGGCGGCGGTGCCGGGGACGCCCATGACGTGCCCCTTGGGCATGGGGCGCAGGGCGCCGCGGGTCCACAGCGACGCGGTCGCGGTGGCCGGCGGCCGGAGCCGGTCGGAAAGGCCCACCTCGCGGGCGAGATTCACCGCCTCCGGGCGGCGGGCCAGCATCGACTCGGCGCCGAGGTCCACGCGCGCGCCCGCGATCTCGCCGGGCAGCAACTTGCCGCCGACCCGCTCCGAGGCCTCCAGCACGGTCACCCGTGCCCCGCGCCCGAGCAGCCGGTGCGCGGCGGCCAGTCCGGCGATGCCGGCCCCCACGACGACGACCCGCTGCTCCGCACCCGTGTGTGATCCGCTCATGGCTCCACCCTCTCAGACGCCACCGAAGGCCCCACCAGGGCCGTCCGGCCCTCCCGAGTCCCTACCGTGACCGCTTCGGGACCGTTTCGCGCCATCGCTCCGCCGCCCTGTGGCGTCGTAGGAACGTCATTGGTCGCGAACCCCGGGGGGAACCCGCATGCGCACACGACGATCCGCACGGCCGGCCCACGCCATGACGGGCCTGCTGCTGGCCGCCGTCCTCGCCCTGGCCGGATGCGGCGGCGCCGACTCCGGCGCGGCCGACGGCAAGGCCGCCGACTCGCAGGCCCACGCGCAGGCGGGCACGGAAGAAGGGGCCGAGGGAGGGGCGCCGCGGGAAGGGGCCCCCGGCAGCTCGGCGGACGGCTCGCGCGCGAGTGCGCCGCCCGCGGACCGGTCCACCGCCGCCGGTCACATCATCCGCACCGCCACGCTGACCGTGCGGGTGGAGGACGCGCCGAAGGCGCTGGCCGAGGCCCGTACGACCACCGGGACCGCGGGCGGCTACGTCGGCGACGAGGACACCCGTCTGGACGAGGAGGGCCACGAGCTCACGCGCGTGGTGCTGCGCGTGCCCGCCGACAGGTACGACGAGGTCCTCGCGGACCTCGAGGGCGCCGGCAAGCTCGTCGAACGCAGTGCGAAGGCGGAGGACGTCACCGACGAGGTCGTCGACGTCGAGAGCCGGATCAAGACGCAGCGCGCCAGCGTGGTCCGGATCCGCGAGCTGATGGACCAGGCCACCCGGCTCAGCGACGTGGTCACCCTGGAGGGCGAACTCAGCACCCGCCAGGCCGACCTGGAGGCCCTGCTCGCCCGGCAGGCGTCCCTGAAGGACCGCACGAGCCTGGCCACCATCACCCTGACCCTGGCCGAGACACAGGTGGAGCGGAGCGCCAAGGACGACGACCCCGGGTTCCTGGACGCGCTCGCGGGCGGCTGGGACGCGTTCGTGACCATGCTGCGCTGGCTCGCGGTGGCGATCGGCGCGGTCCTGCCGTTCGCGGCGGTGGCGGCCCTGCTCGCACTGCTGTGGCTGAAGGCCGTACGTCCCGGGCTGCCCCGCCGTGAGCAGCCGGCACCCGTCTCCCCTCCCCTTCCCGCGTCCCGGACCTCGTCCGCGGGTACGACGGCCCGGACCCCGGACGAGGCCCCGGAGCCGGATACGAAGTGACCGGCCCCCGTAGCGTGGCCGTATGACCACGACTACGAGCACGGATACGGGTGCGGGTACGGGCGGCAGCGCGGGCCCGGCCGCGAAGGGACCGGAACGCCTGGTGGTGATCGGCGGGGACGCCGCGGGGATGTCCGCGGCCTCGCAGGCGCGCCGGCTGAGGGGGCCGGGCGAGCTGGAGATCGTGGCGTTCGAGCGCGGGCGCTTCACGTCCTTCTCGGCCTGCGGCATCCCCTACTGGGTGGCCGGTGACGTCGCCGAACGCGACGAGCTGATCGCCCGCACGCCCGAGGAGCACCGCGCGCGCCACATCGACCTGCGGATGCGCACCGAGGTCACGGAGATCGACCCCGGCCGGAACCGGGTGCGCGCGCGGGACCTCGGTTCCGGGGCCGAGTCCTGGACGTCGTACGACAAGCTCGTGATCGCGACCGGCGCGCGGCCGATCCGCCCGGAGCTGCCCGGCATGGACGCCCCCGGTGTGCACGGGGTGCAGACCCTGGACGACGGCCAGGCCCTGATCGACACACTGGAGCACACGACCGGCCGCCGCGCGGTGGTCGTCGGCGCGGGGTACATCGGCGTGGAGATGGCCGAGGCGATGATCAGACGCGGCTACGAGGTGACCGTCGTCAACCGCGGCCGGGAGCCCATGGCGACCCTCGACCCCGACATGGGGCGCCTGGTGCACAGGGCGATGGAGGGCCTGGGCATCACCATGGTGAACGACGCCGAGGTCACCGGGCTGCTCACCGGGGACGACGGCAGGGTGCGGGCCGTGGCCACCGGGGACGCCGAGTACCCGGCGGACGTGGTGGTGCTCGGCATCGGGGTGCGGCCGGAGACGGGCCTGGCGCGGGCGGCGGGGATGCCCCTGGGCGAGCACGGCGGCCTGCTCACCGACCGGTCGATGCGCGTCCGCGGGTACGGGAACGTCTGGGCCGGCGGCGACTGCGTGGAGGTGCTCGACCTGGTCTCCGGACAGGAGCGGCACATCGCGCTCGGCACGCACGCCAACAAGCACGGCCAGATCATCGGCTCGAACGTCGGCGGCGACTACGCCACCTTCCCGGGCGTGGTCGGTACCGCGGTCAGCAAGGTCTGCGACCTGGAGATCGCGCGCACCGGTCTGCGGGAGAAGGACGCCCGCCGCGCGGGGCTGCGGTTCGAGACGGTCACCGTCGAGTCGACCAGCCGCGCGGGCTACTACCCGAACGCCTCCCCCATGACGGTGAAGATGCTCGCCGAGCTGCGCACGGGCCGCCTGCTCGGGGTCCAGATCGTCGGCCGGGAGGGCGCGGGCAAGCGCGTCGACATCGCGGCGGTCGCCCTCACCGCCGGGATGACGGTGGAGCAGATGACCATGCTGGACCTGGGCTACGCCCCGCCGTTCTCCCCCGTCTGGGACCCGGTCCTGGTGGCGGCCCGCAAGGCCACCACGAAGATCCGCGCCACGGCGGGACGGCCGTCGCCGCGTACGCCCTGACAGCCGTCCTCCCGCGCGCTTCCGTCTACGCGGTCCCGTTGATCCGTTCGATCGCCTGCCGGGCCTGCTCCGCCGGAGGCCGCGCGTGGTCCACCGCGGGCCGGGGCGGCAGGGACGACACGGAGGCACTGGTGCCGCCGGCAGCGGCGAAACCGGCCGCGCCGGTGGCCCCCGCGCTCACGGCCGCCGGCGGCTGCTCCCCCGCCGGCTTCGCGTGCGCGGCGGTGACCCGCGCCGAGCGCAGGCGGTGGCCCACCGCCTCGTCCAGCGTCACCGGCCGCTGCATCCGGGAGGCGAGCCGCCCCGCCTCCTGGCCGAGCCGGGCGATGTCCTCCCAGGAGAGGCGCACCACGAGCGTGAGTTCCGCCTCCCCGTCGGGCAGCGCCTGCATCGCAGCGGTCACTCGGTCGTTCATGGTCCGTTCCTCACGTCGGCCCCGCGGCCCCTTCCCCGCGCCGTGGGCAGTTGGGAAGGGATACGCGGGGCCGGACGACGGTGTTCAACGGGCGGCGGGTTCGCCTGCGGCCGCGCGGGCACACGTGGGACGTGGTCATCCCCGTTCACGACGTGAATCCGGCACGGCGCACCCCGTGGGTCACCTACGCGCTGATCACCGCGAACTTCGTCGTCTTCGTGTTCCTCACGCCCGGTGTCGTCGGCTCCCTGACGGGAAGCGGGAGCAGTCTCGCGGAACTGTGCGGCCTCCAGGCGTTCCTGGACCGGTACGCGGCCGTGCCGCAGGAGCTGATCCGGCACCGGATGCCGCGCCTGGTGCCCACGGGCGGCACGGGGGTGGGCCCGCAGGGGCCGGGATGCGTGGTGGGGCCGCCGGCGTACGACAAGTCACCCGAGCTGAGTGTGCTCACGGCGATGTTCCTGCACGGCGGCTGGCTGCATCTGCTGGGCAACCTGCTCTTCCTGTGGATCTTCGGCAACGTCATCGAGAACCCACCAAAGCCTTCGGCGACACCGCTTCCAGGCACGAAGGCCGTGCGACAGCCTGCGCGGTGAGCCCGGCGCTGACCTGACCCTATGAGGGCCGGGCCCCCTTCCCTATCTTCCTGCCCCTGCGACTGCCGGCCTGGATCGTCCTGGGCCTGTGGTTCGCCCTCCAGGCGGCGTACTCCTCCGGCGCTGGCGTCACCGGCGCCGGAACGGTGGCGCACGTGGCCCACGTGGTCGGCTTCGTCGTGGGCATGCTGATCGCCTGGCCCCTCAAACCGGGCACTCCCCCACCACTCGAACCCGGCGGCATCCTCTTCGGACGGCAGACCCGACGGGGCTGGCAGGGCCGCACGCCAGGGGCAAGGCAACGCGAGGAAAACCTGCACAATTTCACATGAGCGCCATTTGCCCTACCCGGCCAGCCGTCGATCTTTGAGCGATTCAACCACCTGCATGCTTTACCAGGTTCGGATCCTCCAGCAGGGTTCGCACTGACTCATCGCCGACTTTCCTGACACTCCATCAGGTAGCAAGCGCTCCCCCCACAAGGGTCACGCCGAGCCCGTCCATCCCGGCTCGAAGCGGAGGGCCCCAGGGACCCACAGCCGAACCCGACAGGCCCTCCGAGCACCCCACATCGGAGATGCCTCATCACGAGGCGGCGCGGAACACAGCAGGAACTCCCCGGTTACTGACCTTCAAAGCGTGGTGTCGGTAGGGCTGACGGCCCATGCTCCCTGCGGTATCCCGAGTGCATGAGGTATCCCCAGGGCGGTGGCCTGACCGACGAACGCCGGGCCTTCCGCCAGAAGGTACGAATGGAGGCGGCCGAGCGGTTCCGGCACGGCGACGAGAACGCGGTCATCGCGCACGACCTGCGGCTCAGCGTCCGGTCGGTGCAGCGCCGGCGCAAGGCCTGCTCACAGGGCGGACCGAGAGCCCTGGCCGCGAAGGGCCCGGCCTCGCTGCCACTGCTCAAAGGGCCGGTGGCCCACGGCCGGCCGGACCAGCCCTGGACCCTGTCGCGGATCAAGACGCTGATCGGACGCCGGTTCCACCAGAGCTACACCCTCCAGGGTGTGGCCGCCCTGCTCAAGCGGCACGGCCGGAGCTGCCAGATCCCCGCCCGCCGCGCGATCGAGCGCAACGAGGCGGCGGTGGCCGGCTGGGTGAAGGAGACCTGGCCGAGCGGGGAAGGACCGGGGCGGCGCTCGACGCCTGGCTCGTCGTCGAGGACGAGGCCGGCTTCTCCGTGCCGTCGCCGACCACCCGCACCTGGTCCCGCCGCGGCCACACCCCCGTGGTCCGCGTCCGAGGCCGCTCCCGCCGCCGCTGATCGGTCGCCGCCCTGGTCTGCTACAAGCCCGACGAGCCTTCCCGGCTGATCTACCGGCCCTGCCCGGACGCCCGACCCGACGTCCTCGACGGCTGCCTCACCGGCACCGGCCACCATGACGACATACACATTCAAAGTCAGTAACAGGAGGGCAAGCCGCCTTCCTACTCGAGCGTTGGCGGATTGCAGACAGCACCGCCCGGGCGTCGGCGATTATCACCAAACGCATGAGGCCCTCGCATGGTTGCACGAACAGCCGAGTGACAGTCCCCATATGGTCAGCTCACCGTATCGGGTTCATCTCCCGCCTCACGTTGGGCAAGAACAGGTGGTCTGTCTGTGTCGGCTGGGGAGGGTGTTGTGCAATTACGTCCAGGTGTAGGTCGCTTCATAGCGACCGTTGCCGTGGCGTCGACGTTGCTGGCGAGTGGCGGCATCGTCGGCCTGAACGCTCCGACAGCATCAGCGGTTCCGGTTACAGCCCCAGCGACGTCGCGCACCTCGAAGCCGTTGAAGGCTGAGAACCCGATGACGCTCAAGGAGCGTCGTGCTCAGGTCGACGAGCTGCGTGCGCCCAAGGAACCGGGTGCGAGCATCAGTCTCCCGGGGAGTAAGACTCTGGAGAGCAGCGCGCCAGTGCCCAGTGCCAAGTTGCGCAGCGGCCAAGCTGACGGCCTCTTGAACGCGCTGGCTATCGGAGCCCCGACGAACCTGGGGGTGGCTCCACACAGCTGGTTCGGGTTCGATGTGGAGTGGGGAGATGTCAGATATGACACTCCGGTAGGGACGGAGTCGGTCCACAGGGGTCTATACAGGGCATCGGACAATGCCCTGATCAAACAGTGGTGTAACTCCGATCCTGACGGAACAAAGGATTGGTCTGGCAAGACCTTTACCTGGGGTGTGTCGGACCCCACGATCCTCACCGAGGGCGTCGAGTACTACCTGAAGATCTCGGTGTCGGAGGATCGAGGAACACATTCGGATCCCCTCGGCACGGGCTGCGCTACTGGCTGGAGCGCTGAGGCAAGAGGCCCGAACATCGCGGCTCAGGGACGGCCGGTGTCGCTCCCCGCCAGCGAAACGTACGGCTGTGTCTGCGTGGACACCACTGGACGAACACCGATTCAAGGCTACATGGGCGATCCCGTCAACACCGCAACGGGCGCACTGAACGAAATGACCGTAGACGCGTCCGTACCGGCGCCTGGCGTGTCCTTTGCGCTGAGACGGACCTACGCCTCGGATAACACCAGCGCCGGACTACTGGGGAAGGGCTGGTCATCGACCTATGACGCGCACCTTGAGGTGACCGATACAAAGGTCACATACGTGGCCGACAACGGATCACGTGTTGTATACACCAAGGACGCGACCACGGGCGCCTACACCGCAGCTTCCTTGGGCGTTACGGCTGGCTTGACGGGCTCGGCGGCCAGCGGATTCACGCTGTCTACCGGCAAGCACGGGATGCTGAAGTTCGATGGCGCGGGCAGGCTCACCTCCTGGAAGGACAAGGCCGGCATCGGCCTCAGCTTCGCGTACACCGACGGCAACCTGAGCTCAATCACCGATGGTGCGGGCAACGGGATCACCACCACTGTCGATCCGGCCAGCCGCTTGCTCACGAAGGTTGATTTACCCGGTGGCCGAAGCGTTACGTACGGCTACACCTCTGGACAGCTCACGTCCATGAAGGGCACCGACGGCGGCACAGTGGTCTATGGCTACGAGGGCGGGCGGCTGACGAGCATCACCGACCCCGCTGGCCGTGTGGTGATGAAGACGACATACAACGGATCCGGCCGGGTCACCGAGCAGGTCGACGCCGACGGCAAGGTCACCAAGTACACGCGGGGCACACTGGAGACCAACTACCAGGACGGCAACGGCGGCATCTGGACGGACCTGTACCACGGCAGTCTGCTGCGCAACAGAATCGATCCGTTGGGCAACGTCACCTCGTTCACCTATGACGCGAAGCTGCGGCTGAAAGACGCTGTGGATGCGCGTGGCAATCACACAAAGATGACGTACGACTCGCGCGGAAACCTGCTCACCAGGACCGAAGGTCCACTGACGCAAACGTGGACCTACGACGCGAACAACAAGATCGCTTCCTACAAGGACGGCCGCGGCGCGACCACCACCTACGTCTATGACACGCGGCAGCGGCTGACCGAGGTGAATGGCCCGGCGGGCAAGCAGTCCTACACCTACGACGCCCTGGGCAATGTCGAGACCACCACGTCTCCTCGTGGCAATGTCACGCGGTTCGTGTACGACAGCCGCGGAAATTTGGCGTCGGAGACCACACCGACGGGTGCGAAGACCACGTACACCTACGACGCCGCCAACCGAGTGCTGACCACGACCGCTCCTCGGGGCAATGTCGCGGGCGCGGATCCCGCGAAGTACACCACTGTCAACAAGTACAACACGGCCGGGCGGTTGGAGAGCGTGACGGATGCGCTCGGCAACGTGACGGCGTACGAGTACGACGCGAACGGCAACCCCAAAAAAGTCACGGACGCCGCACAGAGGGTCGCTGAGTACACTTACGACAAATTCAATCGCGTCACCGATGTCGTGGCTCCCGGGAATGCCACCACGCACACCGACTACGACGCGGTGGGCAACGTCAAGGCTGTCACCGACCCCACGGGCGCCAAGACCACCTACGGCTATGACAAAGCCAACCGCCTGGTATCCATGACGGGTCCGCGTGGCAACATCGCAGGAGCGGATCCGGCGAGGTACACGACAACCTATGGCTACGACACCAACGGTAACCTGATCAAGACAGTTGATCCGACCGGGGCGCCCACCACAACGGCCTACGATGCTCTTAACCGTCCCGTGCAGGTCACTGACGCTTTGTCACACACTACGAAGACCACCTACGACGGTAACGGCAACGTAGCGACCGTCACGGATGGGCGGGAGAAGGTAACCACCTATACCTACACCGCAGCCGACCTGCTCAACACGGTGAAGGATCCGCTGGGCAAGGTCACCACCTTTGGCTACGACGCCGACGGCAACCGCACCAGCCGCACGACGCACCTAGGGCGCAAGCACACATGGACGTACGACGCTGACGGGCGCCTGAAGTCTGAGACTGATCCGCGTGGTTACCTCACCGGGGCGGATCCCGCGAAGTACACCACTACCTACAGCTACGACGTCGACGGCAACCAAACTGCGATCACCGGCCCCCTCGGGAGCACGCAGTCGGCCTCGTACGACGCGGCTGGTCGTCTTACCCTTCGTGAGGACGCGGCCCGTAACAAGACAGTTACCGACTACGACTCCCTCGGCCGTATCGAAACCGTTACTGCCGCCGACGGCGGCGTGACCAGCTACACCTACGACCAGGTCGGCGACGTGCGCACGCGCGTCGATGACAACAAACACACGACCACCTACAGTCACGACCTGGCGCACCGCCTCACGTCCGTGACCGACCCACTCGACCGCACAGTGCAGTACCGCTACGACCAGGACGGCAACCGGCGGGAGACCACCAATGCCCGCGGGATCACTGCCACAACGACTTTCGATGCTCGGGGTCTGCCGACTGGGATTCGCTACAGCGACGGCACCCCAGCCATCACCCTGACCCACGACGCAGTCGGCAACCGCAAGACCGTCGTCGACACCACGGGTACCCGCACCTTCACCTACGACGAGAACAACCGGGTCATCGGGATCACTGCGCCCAACAAGACGACGGGGTTCAGCTACACCTACGATGACGCCGGGCACATCACAAACCGCACCTACCCTGACGGACACTCGACGACCTACACCTACACGTCCGACGGCAATCGGGACTCCAGCACCACCAACGGCATCAAGACCACCTACGGCTACACCGCGGCAGCTCAGCTCTCCCGCACAACCCTGCCAGGAACCAACGGATACGCGGAGACCCGCGCCTACGACCGGGCAGGACGCCTCGTGGACATCCAGACCGCGAAGGCCGACTCCACGTTGACGTCGACACACGCCGAATACGGCGCCAACGGCCAGCCCAAGCGAGTCGACAACATCCGGGGCACCACCGCCATCTCGCACTACTACACCTACGACGAGATGGGCCGGCTCCTCAGAGACTGCGAGTCACCCACGCAGGCCGACAGCTGCCCCTCCGGCTCACCCGCCACCACCTTCACCTATGACAAGGTCGGCAACCGCCTCACCCAGAACAAGGGCGGCACGACCACCACGTACTCCTACGACTCCGCCGACCAACTCACACAATCAACCGCCGGCACCGCCACGACCGCGTACGCATACGACAACGACGGCAACCAGACCAACGCTGGTGCCAACAAGTTCACCTATGACGCGGCCAATCGCCTCACCAGCGCTGTCGTCGGCAGCAGCACGTACGGCTACACCTACGATGCAGACGGCAATCGAGTCGCTGCGTCGAAGGACGGCTCGGCGCTGCGCACCATGACCTGGGACCTCAACAACCGGCTGCCCCTCATTGCCACTGAGAACGGCGGCAGCGGCAGTCTTATCGCCGACTACCAGTACAACCCGGTCAACCAAATCCAGGGCCAGATCACCAGCGCCGGAGCCTTCTACCACCACCGCGACCTGCTGGGCTCCGTAACCGATATCACCGACACCAACGGTGCCCTGCAAAAGAGCTACAGCTACACGGCCTTCGGTGAAGCCACACAGACCGACATTGCCGCCAGCCCGCCCACCAACCGCTTCACTTACACCGGCGAGTACAAGGAACCGACCACCAACGCTGCCGGCTACTACCTCCGCGCCCGCAACTACACGCCGGAAACCGGCCGCTTCACCAGCCGTGACCCCTACACGCCGGGGCAGGACGTCCCTGCGGAGTCGGCCTACGCCTACGTCGGCAACGGACCGACCAACCGTTACGACCCGGCAGGCACCTGCTGGTGGATACCCGGCAGCGGTGACGAGAGCTGCTGGACTGCCGAACTACCGGGCACCGAGGGGATCCCCTTGGAGCCGGCGCTGGACAAGATCGGTAGCTCGTTCGCCGATGCCTGCAAGTCAGGATCTGACTACGCCAAGGCCAACGGCCGATGGGGCTGGACAGGCTGCGTCGACGAGTTCACAGGAATGGGCGGCGTACAGCGCGGCGTAGACGCTTTCCAGGAAGGTGACGTTGTCACGGGCGCTGTGGAGTGCCTCGGGGGCATCGGGCAATTTGGGCTCTTCTTTGTCCCTGGGCCGAAGGTCCCCGTTTCCAACGCCAATTCCCTGACCGCGGCGATCGGAAACGTGCGTTGGGGAGCAGGAGGCGGAGGCGCCACCGAAAGAGGACTCTCTTACAAGACCCCCATGACGCCAGAACTCGTCAAGCTGATCAATCCTAAGGGCAGCAAAGTCAATTGCCGTGCTTGCGCGGTCGCCCTAGACAGAACGCTTGCCGGGTCCCCCTCCTCCGCCCTACCTATCAAGGCGGGAGGTGCGGCTGAGATCCTCAGATTCTACCCGGGTAAGAATTTCTCACCCCGCAGGCTGAGTACGATCGTTGAGGAGATTTCGAAGGCTGGCCCGGGAGCACGAGGTATCGTGATTGGTTCAAGAGGACGCAACGGTCATGCGTTCAACGTAGTGAACGTTGGAGGCGATGTTGTGTTTCTCGATGGGCAGTCGGGTCATATTCCGGCCAAGAAAATCACCTACTGGTCCAGGTACCAACTCTTGAGGACGAATTAGCCTCGATCTTTCGTGACGGTCCGCCGACGGAGTCGGCGGACCGTTCTGTGTTCTGTGTCGGGTGGCGGACAGGCCAGTGGCCCGACTGACGTATCGGATGGGCGCCGGGTTCCACTACTCCGGGCCGGTCGTGCTGTCGTCGGGACGAAGAATCTGCTGGTCAGCCGGGGGGAGTCGGCCAAGCCGTTCGAGGGCGGCGGTGATGTGGCTGGTCCAGGGCCAGTGCCGGGCGAGGCAAAGGATTCTGCGTCGGCCGGTGGTGACGAGCTGGGCTGCTGCGGTGAACAGGCGGAACCGCAAGGCGGCTGGGCTACCAGAGCCGGGCCTTCCCGGTCAGGGCGAGCATCGACATCCTCCCCCAGACTCCGTCCGGGGGTGCCCCCAGCCAGCAGGTCAAGGACGATCTGCACGATCTCCAGCCAGACCTTGTTCTGGGTCGTTGTGTGCAGGGGAAAGTTCCGCAGGCTGGTGACCCGGGCCGCCCGGATACGGTCCCCGGCCCGGGCCCGCAGGCGGTGGCGGAGTTCGAGTTCGGCAATCGGTCGGCCGATGGTGTTGGTGGCGAAGCACGTGATCCGCATGCCGTCCGCGTCCGTGATCCTCAATTGGGCGCCCGGGTGAGGCCGTTCCTTGCGGACGATCAGCCGCATGCCCTTCGGCCAGCCGTCGAGCAGGCCGCCGGTGAGTTCGGCGACCCAGGCGCCGTCACGGATTTCACCGTCCGTCTCGATCGCCGGGGTCCAGGCCGTGACCGGGGCCTTCAGGACGTGCTCGTGGATCGGTTCGGTGATGACCATGCCGACGGAGTAGGACAGCCATCGGCCCCGCTGAGCGAGCCAGGACACGAACTCGTGGGTCCCGCCGGCGGAGTCACAGCGGATGAGCGTCCGCCTGGCACGCCGGTACTTCTTCGGCAGCTGAGCCAGGGCCAGCTGAGCGGCGGTGATGTGGTTGGCGGCCGTGTTCGATCCCGCATTCCCCGGCCGCAGCAGGGCGGCGACCGGCTCGCCCGTGCCGCCGGGTCCGTGATCGACGAAGGTTGTCAGTAGGTGATGGCCGTAGGTCTTCTTCCAGTTCGAAGCCGCTTCCTCCTTGTCGGAGTGTGCGATCACCAGCACCCCGTCCAGGTCGACGGTCACTCCCCCGGAGGAGGCACCCCGCCCCGCCGGCATCAGGGGCGTTCTTGTCGGCCAACGAGCAGACAAGGGAGCGGACTTGGGCTTGCGCGGAGCGGACGGCCTGCAGGGCTTTCTGTCCGGAAGCGGCAAGGATGCCGATCAGGCGGGAGACGGTCGGATCGGAGGCGACCGGACCGAAGGCGGACGGCTCGGACCACAGCATGGCGATGTCGGCGAGGCAGTCCTCGCCGAGAGCGACCGTCAGCGCGACGTCCAGGAAAACCTTGCCGGGATCGTGGACTGCCCGCGCCTTGCGCCACGGAGCGAGAGCCGCGGATATCGCCTGGTCAAGGCCGGCTTTGCGGACGGTCTCAACGAGCAGGACGGAGCCGGCGTGGGAGACGACCCGGCGGCCGTCGCCCTGGACGCGGACACATGGGTAGGACCCGGTAGGGTTCTTCACCTGGAAAGCGCCTCTGGCTTCAGCGGGAACAAGGGCCTAGACAATCCTCATTGTTGCTGGTCAGAGGCATTTTCTACTTCACGGACCACCTGTCGGACAGCCCGCTTCAGGAGAGCGCGAGGTTAGAGTGATTGAAGTCAGTGAAGGAATCAGGCGCGCCCAGGAATTTCTGGACTCTAGTTCGATAGCGGAGGTTCCCCTGGTTGCCGATGAGCTAACTGCAAGCCTGCGCGGCGAGATTCTCTTCGTGCCTTGCAACAGCGATGAGTACCTTCGCACCGAGAACCCAGAAGTGATGGTAATTGGGTGCACTCCTGTCAGGGTTGATCTCCGGACTGGCGAGTGTAGGTTTCTGACGCTCGACGAACTTGTGGAACTCGACTTGTGAGGCTCCCCAAGTGGCGGGACGCCTTCGGATGGCGTCCCGCCGAGTGCAACACCGTTACTTTTAGAGGTCCTACTGACCTTCAAAGCGTGGTGTCGGTAGGGCCGACGGCCCATGCTCCCTGCGGTATCCCGAGTGCATGAGGTATCCCCAGGGCGGTGGCCTGACCGACGAACGCCGGGCCTTCCGCCAGAAGGTACGAATGGAGGCGGCCGAGCGGTTCCGGCACGGCGACGAGAACGCGGTCATCGCGCACGACCTGCGGCTCAGCGTCCGGTCGGTGCAGCGCCGGCGCAAGGCCTGCTCACAGGGCGGACCGAGAGCCCTGGCCGCGAAGGGCCCGGCCTCGCTGCCACTGCTCAAAGGGCCGGTGGCCCACGGCCGGCCGGACCAGCCCTGGACCCTGTCGCGGATCAAGACGCTGATCGGACGCCGGTTCCACCAGAGCTACACCCTCCAGGGTGTGGCCGCCCTGCTCAAGCGGCACGGCCGGAGCTGCCAGATCCCCGCCCGCCGCGCGATCGAGCGCAACGAGGCGGCGGTGGCCGGCTGGGTGAAGGAGACCTGGCCGAGCGGGGAAGGACCGGGGCGGCGCTCGACGCCTGGCTCGTCGTCGAGGACGAGGCCGGCTTCTCCGTGCCGTCGCCGACCACCCGCACCTGGTCCCGCCGCGGCCACACCCCCGTGGTCCGCGTCCGAGGCCGCTCCCGCCGCCGCTGATCGGTCGCCGCCCTGGTCTGCTACAAGCCCGACGAGCCTTCCCGGCTGATCTACCGGCCCTGCCCGGACGCCCGACCCGACGGGCGCACAAGCTTCTCCTGGAAGGACTGCCGCGACCTCATCCAGTGCGCGCACCAGCAGCTCGGCGGCCCGATCGTGCTGGTCTGGGACCATCTCACCACCCATCTCACCGCCGGCGTGCGCCGCTCCATCGCCGACCGTGACTGGCTCACGGTCTTCCAGTTGCCGTCCTACGCACCCGGCCTCAACCCGGTCAAGGACATCTGGTCCGTGCTGCGCGCACCACCGAGACCAACCGGGCGTTTGCCGACCCCGACGACCTGGTCACCGTCGTACGGCGCGGCTTGCGCCGGCTCCAGTACCGCCCCGACGTCCTCGGCGCCTACCTGGTGCTCTACCCGGCGGCACGCGTCTGGGTCCTCGTCCCCTTCCTGATCTTCCTGCCGCTGCGCCTGCCCGCCTGGATCGTGCTGGGCCTGTGGTTCGTCCTGCAGGCGGTCTACTCGTCGGGCGGGGGCGTCACCGGTGCCGGGACGGTGGCGTACGTGGCCCACGTGGTCGGCTTCGTCGCCGGCATGCTGCTCGCCTGGCCCCTCAAACCGGGCACTCCCCCACCACCCGAACCCGGCGGCATCCTCTTCGGACGGCAGACCCGACGGGGCTGGTAGGGCCGCACGCCAGGGGCCGGGCACCTCAAGGAAACCCGGAACTGTTTTGCATAAGAGACGTTTGCATTCCCAGGCCAGCCGATGATTGTTGAATGATTCAACCACCTGCACGTTTTGCCGAATTTTTGAGCCTCTGGCAGGACTCATGCTGACCCATTGCCGACTTTCCTGACGCTCTGTCAGGCGAGAAGCGCCCTCACAGGGGTCACGCCGGGCCCACCCATCACGGCTCGGAGTGGAGGCCCCGGGGGTTCACAGCCGAGTCCGACAGGCCCCCCGAGCACCTCACGTCGAAGATGCCACCTCAAGAGGCGGCGCGAAATACAGCCGGAGTTCCCCGGTTAACCTCGCGCTTTCATGAAGCGGGCTGTCCGGCAGGCGGTCAGGAAAGCAGAAAGTGCCTCTGACCGGCAATGCCGGTGATTTAGGGCGTTTCCGCAGGTGAGGGTGGGTATCCCGGGTTCCGTGTGACTTTGAGTGAGTAGCTGACGCGGCTGGGCGGGCGGGGCTCGTCCCGGCGTTTGGCTTCGAACGTGTTCCGCGGTGGTTTCTTCAGTCGCTGGCAGCGGCGGTCGCGGCGTGGGGGCAGGCGGTCGTTGAGGAGTTCCTGGACGACTTCGAGGCGGGCGGCGCCCAGTGCCTGCGGGTTCGCAGCGGTCTGTCCGGCGGTGGTGAGCCGGGCGAGCCGCACCGTCGTGGTGAAGGAGATCCGGTCAGGATCGATCTCTCCCTGTTCGGCTGCGTGGACTTTGAGCGCGCACAGTGCCTGGTAGACGGTGAGCAGTGCGTAGATTTCCTGGCAGATGAGCTCGGGGGTTTTGGAACGCAGGATGAAGCCGGCGCCGCGCAGGCGGTTCTTGAGTTCGGCGAAGCCGTTCTCGATCTCCCAGCGCTGGTGGTAGAGCTGGGCCACCTGCCGTGCGGGGGCTTGCCGGTGGTCGAGCAGGCTGGTCGCGAGGCGGAACTTCTCCACCTGCACCGGCCCGTGCTGGGGCCGGACGGTGACGGTGTAGTCGATGATGCGCACGAGGTGTCCGGCGGGCAGCCCTGTCGGGGTGCAGCCCTGGAAGCGGGCGTTGCCCAGGCGCTGGCCCTCGGCGGGGGTGGGCATGACGGACACGTACGAGCCGTCGGGCAGGACCCACAGCGGCGGCAGGACGAGGTTCTTCTTGATCCGCCAGGCGAGGTGGCAGCCGGTCGCCTCGACCAGGCCCCACAGCTCGTGGCCGGCGAAGTTGCGGTCGGCCAGCAGCGGTATGCCGGGCCGCAGGGAGGCGAGCAGGCGGCGGGCGAGCTTGTGCTCGCTGAACTGGGCGATCGAGTCGAAGGCCGCGTCGATGACGGCGTGGGTGCCGCACTCGATCAGGGCCATCAGTCTGACCTGTGGGTTTCCGCTCTTGTTGGTGCCGTCGCGGCCGGTGAATCCGAACGTGGCGGCGTTCTCGGGGCTGTCCGGAACGTCCAGCGCGGTGCCGTCCCAGGCGACCAGCCGCAAACCGAAGGCGAATGCTCCCGGGGTCGCGGGTGTCGCCTGTGCGCCGCACCGGCGTTCGAAGAGGGCCTGCAACGGCTTGTCTCCCAGGCGCTGGCGGGCTCGGGTGAGGGCCGAACTGGTGGGCAGGCGCTGCACGAGCCCGCCCGGCAGGAGCCGCAGTTTCTCGGTCAGGGTCCGCAGGACCGCCCGGTATCCCGGCGGCCCGGCGCTGTCGGAGCTGCTGAACAGGCACAGAGCCAGGACAAAGTAGACCACCGCGCGGGCCGGGAGAAGCCTGCGGCGGAGCTCGGTCCTTCCGGTCAACTCCAGTACTTCGTCGACTACTTCGGGTGTGATCTCCTCGGTGAGTACACCGAGCCGGATCCGGTCGCCGAACTGCGGCTCCGACCGCCTTCGGGGACTTCGGGATGGCACCGGACGGACCGCCGTGGTGACGGCTGGGGCAACAGTGATGGCAGACTGAGCGCCCAACGGGGCTCCCTCGCAGGCAGTCGGATCTTGGTCGATCTCCTGTCCTACCGGGAGCCCCGTTGCCCTGTCCCGAGATCACCTGGCGCATCATCAGTCCGTGGCGGACCGCCTGTGCATCCCAGGGTTCTACTCACCCAGAACACTCGTCATCGCGCGCTCTACCTGCACTGATGCCCTAAATCACCGGCATTGGTACTAACCTCGAAGTTTCATGACGGTCCGCCGACGGAGTCGGTGGACCGTTTTCGTGCCGTGGGCTGAGGGTGGGCAGGCCGAGGGCCCGAGTGTCGTCTC